>JANXUX010000269.1 GCA_025351965.1 Actinomycetes bacterium
CGATCCTCCTCGAGAACGGCCCGAGGTACTTCGACGCCGTGTGGGCTGCGTTGCGTTCCGGTCTGTACTACACGCCGGTGAACTGGCACCTCACCCGCGACGAGGTCGAGTACATCATCCGCGATTGCGGCGCTCGATCGATCGTCACCTCTGCGGCGCTCGCAGGCAACGTGAAAGTCGACATCGAGCTGCCACTCGTCATCGGTGGTGACGTTCGAGGCTTCGGATCATTCGAGGCGCTCACCGCGGCGCAGCCGACCACCCCGCTGGCGTCACAACCCGAAGGGGCAGGGATGTTCTACTCGTCGGGAACGACAGGGCGGCCGAAGGGGATCCTCTTCCCATTGGCCGACAGAGCCATCGACGATGACGTCCTGGTGCGGGTCGACAGTCCGTTGATGAACGGACCGGACTCGATCTATCTCTCACCGGCGCCGCTGTACCACGCAGCGCCGGTCGTCACCTGCGCGATGACCCATCGGGCCGGGGGGACGACCGTGGTGATGGAGCGCTGGAACCCGGAAGCCTGCCTGGCCGCGATCGAGCGATACCGGTGCACCCGCGCCCAATTCGTTCCGACCATGTTCGTCCGCTTGCTGAAGCTGCCCGACGACGTGCGGAGTCGGTACGACCTCTCCACCCTCGAGCAGATCACCCACGCCGCAGCACCCTGCCCCGTCGAGGTCAAGTCGGCGATGATGGACTGGCTCGGGCCGATCATCTGGGAGTACTACGCCGGTTCTGAGAACGTCGGCT
The DNA here is from genome assembly GCA_025351965.1 of Actinomycetes bacterium. GTDB lineage: Bacteria > Actinomycetota > Acidimicrobiia > Acidimicrobiales > Ilumatobacteraceae > WLMZ01. The sequence goes on from JANXUX010000269.1 coordinate 757, forward strand.
CGACATTGATCGGGCCGCACGAGTGGCTCACCCATCGTGGATCCGTCGGCCGACCGATTTCCAGCACGGTGCACATCTGCGACGACGATCATCGAGAAGTGCCGGCCGGTGAGGTCGGCACGATCTGGTTCGAGACGCCAGGGGCCGGGTTCGAGTACCACGGTGATCGAGCCAAGACAGCGGCGTCGCGCAATGCACTGGGATGGTTCAGCCTCGGCGACGTCGGACACGTCGATGCCGACGGCTATCTGTACCTCACCGATCGGCAGTACTTCACGATCATCTCGGGAGGAGTGAACATCTACCCGCAAGAGATCGAAGACCTCCTGTTGGAACATCCTTTGGTCGCTGATGCTGCCGTTTTCGGTGTTCCCAACGAGGATCTCGGCGAGGAGGTGAAGGCCGTGGTCCAACTGCTCGACCCAGCTCGCGCAAACGATGCGATTGCGGACGAGCTGCTTGCGTTCTGCCGCAGTCGACTCGCTGTCTACAAGTGTCCGCGATCGATCGACTTCGATCCTGCGCTGCCCCGCCTGGACACCGGCAAGCTCTACAAGCGGGTGCTCAAAGACCGCTATTGGTCCGACCGCCCGAGTCGGATCGTCTGACATGGGCGCGCCGACCCGACTCCCCGTGTTTGCCTCGTTCACCCCGACGACGGCCGGACTCGTGCGATCAGCAGCATCGACCTTCGGCGATCAGACGCTGATGGTGCGCGATGCCGAGCGGATGTCGTATCGCCAACTCGACGAGCGGTCAGCCTCCCTGGCCGGGGCCCTCCTGGCCTCCGGCGTCGGCAAGGCGACGCGAGTCGGCCTGCTGGCGCCCAACGGCGCCGAGTGGATCGTCGCGTTCTTCGCGGTCACGCGCATCGGCGCCATCGCCGTGTTGCTCAACACCTACAACAAAGCAGACGAACTGGCGGCCGTGCTCCAGCACTCCGACATCCAGCTCCTGCTCACGGTCGACCGTCACCTCGGCAACGACTATCTCGATCGGCTCGAGTCGGCGATACCCGGCCTCGCTGATCAGCCCCACGAACAGATCACGGTCGCCTCGCACCCGTTCCTGCGCGCCGTGTGGACGTGGGGAAACCGGGCACGTCCATGGGCCGGGGGCTACGATGAACTGCTCTCCAGATCGGCTGTCGTGCCGGACACCGTGCGCCGGGCAGCCGAGGCACAGGTGGTGCCTGCCGACGCACTGATGGTGATCTACACCTCGGGCAGCACCTCGGCGCCGAAGGGGGTCGTTCATGCCCACGGCGCAAGCGTGCGCCACGCCCACAACCTCGGGGTGCTCCGCACGCTCGGCCCCGATCAGGTGCTCTACAGCCCGATGCCACTGTTCTGGGTCGGTGGGGTGAGCTACACGCTCCTCGGCGCGATCATGTTCGGCGCGACGCTGGTTTTCCAGGACCAGTTCGAGCCCGGAGCAACGCTGGATCTGATCGAGCGCGAGGGCGTCACCCAGATCTTCGGTTGGCCGCATCTCACCAAGGCGCTTGTCGAGCACCCAACGTTCGCCCAGCGCAACCTTGCGTCGCTCGGTGGATCCAGCCCAGCGCTCATTGGTGCAGAATCAGAAGGAGTCGGCCCGGTCGTCTCGTCGCTCGGGATGACCGAGACCCTCGGGCCACACACGTACGGCCGCCCCGACGAACCACTGCCGGCAACCTCCACGTTCGGTCAGCCGATCGCCGGCGTGGAACACATCGTCGTCGATCCCCTCACCGGCGAGCGACTGGCCGATGGGAGCGTCGGTGAGATCTGCGTTCGGGGATACTCACTGATGCTCGGCCTGTACAAGTTCGAGCGAGCCGACGTCTTCACCCCCGACGGTTGGTACCGCACCGGCGACGGCGGCCGCTTCGACGAGGATGGACACCTCCACTTCCTCGGTCGGCTCGGTGACGTGATCAAGACATCGGGCATGAACGTGTCACCACGCGATGTGGAGCTCGCCCTCGAGGCCGTACCGGGAGTGACGATGGCGTTCGTGACCGACAGCCCCCACCGCGAGCGCGGGCAAGACGTGATCGCGGCCGTGATCCTCGAGCCGGGGATCGCGATCGAGGCCGGAGACCTGCGCGCCACAGTCAAGAATTCCGTGGCCAGCTACAAGGTTCCGCGCCACATCACCATTCTGACGAGCCAGTCAGAACTCCCTCTGCTCGATTCGGGCAAGGTCGATCGCCGTCGTCTGACAGCGATTCTCCGCGACCGGTACGAGCACGACCGACACAAGGACTGCTGATGCACTTCGATCCGTTCAGCGAGGAGTACTACGAGAACCCGTACGAGATCTACCGATGGCTCCGCGAGGAAGCACCGATCTATCACAACGAAGAGCTCGGCTTCTGGGCCGTTTCACGGTACGACGACTGCGTCGAGGCCCACCGCGACGTCATCACCTACACCTCGACGCGCGGGCTCACCCTCGATCAGCTGCGCAGTGCCGAGTTCGGGTCGATCGTCGAGCAGGTGAACTCCATGATCATGATGGACCCGCCGATGCACCACCGGATGAGACGCCTCGTCAGCAAGGCGTTCACTCCGAGAGCGATCGCCTCGTGGGAGCCGGTGGTGGTCGATGTGATCGCGCGCATCCTGGACGACCTCACCGACCGCGACGCCTTCGACGCTGTCGTCGACTTCGCCGGCCCGTTCCCGATCGAGGTCATCGCCGCGATCGTCGGAATTCCCGAGGCCGACCGCACGTCCGTGCGCCGTTGGACCGACGACATGCTCGAGCGCGAGGTCGGCAACCCCTTCCCGACCGAGAGCGGGATGCTCGCTGCGATGTCAGCGGGGCAGTACTTCATCGACCTCGTCCGCGATCGGCGCACCACCATGTCTGCCGACGTCGAGGGCGAGACCGACATGATCGGGCAGTTGCTCGCGGTGGAGATCGAACGCGACGACGGCGAGGTCGATCACCTCGCCGACGACGAGATCGC
>JANXUX010000318.1 GCA_025351965.1 Actinomycetes bacterium
GCCAAAGGACCATTCGATGAAACCGGCGCGCATTCGGGACCAAAGACCCTGGGGCGATCCACCCGATCGGGGTGATCGTGGGAAATGGCCTCCGCGAGCCGTGGAGCATTCATCCGCAAGGAGTCTCACCGACATGCGCAGAACAGACCCATCCTCGCTCGGCGTCCATTCCGAAGTGGGCAAGCTCCGCCAGGCAATCGTGCACCGCCCCGGACTCGAGCTGTCCCGCCTCACCCCGGACAACATCGAGTCGCTGCTGTTCGACGACATCCTCTGGGCCGACCGCGCCGTTCACGAACACGACGAATTCGTCCAGGCCCTCCAGACCCAGGGTGTCGTCGTCCACCACTTCGCCGACCTGCTCGCCGAAACGCTCGAGATCGCCGAAGCGCGCGACTACGTGCTCAACCGGGTCTGCACACCGGAGATGGTCGGCCCAGCACTCGTCGAACCACTCCGTCGTCTCGCCGACGACGCCGATGGGCGGACCTTGGCGGAGTATCTCGTCGGGGGGATCACCAAGCACGATCTCCATCCGGCCAAGGTGCACAGCCTCCGTTGGAAGTCGCTGCACCGCGACGACCTGATCCTCGCACCGCTCCCGAACCACCTCTTCCAACGCGACAACTCGTGCTGGATCTACAACGGTGTCAGCGTCAACACGATGGCCAAGCCGGCCCGCCAGCGCGAGACCCTGCACAGCCGCGCGATCTACCGCTACCACCCGAACTTCGCCTCCGCCGACTTCCGGTACTGGGCCGGCGAGGACGGCATCGACCACCAACCAGCCACGCTCGAGGGTGGCGACGTCCACGTCATCGGGAACGGGACCGTGCTCATCGGAATGGGTGAGCGCACCAACGCAATGGCGATCGAAATGCTGGCGAAGAAACTATTCGACCATCGCGCCGCCGAGCGGGTCATCGCCATCGAACTGCCCCACTCACACGCATTCATGCACCTCGACACCGTCATGAGCATGGTCACTCACGACACCTTCATCGTCTACCCCTACCTCGATCAGAACCTGCGCTCGTGGACGCTGCAACGGACCGACGACGGCCAGTCGATCACCCACAACCACGACCTCTGGAAGTCGATCGCCGAAGCGCTCGACATCGACAAGGTCCGGGTCCTCACCGCCGACGAAGACATACGCGCGGCCGAACGCGAGCAGTGGGACGACGGCACCAACTTCCTCGCCGTCTCCCCAGGTGTCGTCATCGGCTGGGACCGCAACGTCACCACCAACCGGATGCTGCACAGCAATGGCATCGAGGTCATCTCCGTCAGCGGCAGCGAGCTCGGCCGAGGCCGCGGCGGTCCGCGGTGCATGACCTGTCCGATCCAACGCGATCCGAACTGACATGCCGCTCAACCTGCACGGCCGCAACTTCCTCAAGGAACTCGACTTCACCCCGGGCGAGTTGCGCCACCTCATCCAGCTCTCCTCGACGCTGAAGGCCGCCAAGGCAGGCGGCTACGAGCGACCCGCGCTCGTCGGCCGCAACATCGCCCTGATCTTCGAGAAGTCGTCGACACGAACCCGATGCGCGTTCGAGGTTGCCGCGCATGACCAGGGCGCCCACGTCACCTACCTCGATCCATCTGGTTCGCAGCTCGGCAAGAAGGAATCCGTCAAGGACACCGCACGCGTCCTCGGCAGGATGTTCGACGGCATCGAGTACCGCGGCTTCGCCCAAGCAACGGTCGAGACACTCGGCGAGTTCGCCGGCGTGCCCGTGTGGAACGGGCTCACCGATGAGTGGCATCCGACCCAGATGCTCGCCGACATGCTGACCATGCACGAGCACAGCTACAAGCATCCCAACGAGATCGCCTTCTGCTACCTCGGCGATGCCCGCAACAACACCGCGCGGTCGCTGCTGGTGACCGGCGCGATGCTCGGCATGGACGTCCGCATCGCTGCGCCGAGGTCGCTGTGGCCCGATGCCCAACTCCGCGCGAAGGCGGCCGAGATCGCCGCGTCGACCGGGGCGCGGATCACGATCACCGAGCAGGTCGACGAGGCGGTCCTCGGCGTCGACTTCCTCTACACCGACGTGTGGGTCTCGATGGGTGAGCCAGCGACCACGTGGGACGAGCGGATCGCGCTGCTGCTCCCCTATCAGGTGAATGCATCCGTGCTCGCCGCAACCAAGAACCCGACCGTGTCGTTCATGCATTGCCTCCCCGCCTTCCACAACCGCGATACCGACACCGCCGAGACGCTCTTCGAGCACACCGGCCTGACCGAACTGGAAGTGACCAACGATGTCTTCGAGTCCCCACACTCGATCGTCTTCGATCAGGCCGAGAACCGCCTCCACACCATCAAGGCCGTCCTCGTCGCCACCCTCGGCCGCTGAACCAATGACCACCGTTCTACCCGTCGTCGCGTGCCTCGACGAATCGGTCGAGTCCCAGTCGTCGATTCCGGTCGCCGCAGCGTGGGCGCGCATGCTCCGCGTCCCGCTGGTCCTGCTGAACTTGTGTCGCGGACACGGTCGGATCCCTCGTTCACCGAAGTGATCGTTCCGGTGGGCCCACATCGACCTGTCGTCGATGCGTGCATCGCGACGGCGAACAACCTCGCCGTCCACACCGGTGCCAGCATGAGGCTGATCACGTGCGATCAGGATCCCGATCGCGTCCGTCGCAACGACGCGGCCCGTTCGGAGGTGCTCGGCCTGCTCAGCCCGACCGTGGCCCGATGGCGGGTCGAGGAGACGAGTGATGTCGTCGGGACCATCGTCGACGAGGTGACCACGCACCGTCGTGCTCGTCGGGCCGCACTGCGAACCGGCCACAGCGCCGTACACCGAGGTCGTCACGTGCATCGACGGATCCTCCGTCTCCGAATCCGTCTGCGATCTCGCCGGTTCGTGGGCCGCCGCGTTCGGGGTGTCCGCGCGCATCCTCACCAGCACTGACCCTGCGACAGAAATCGCAGGTGCCCCGCCGATCGCGAGTCGGTACGTGCACCGACTGACGGCACGGGTCGGGCGAGCCCATGACGTCACGACGACCGTCACCCTGCTCAGCGACGTACACCCGGCCAAGGCGATCGTGCGATGGGCTCGCGCTCACCCGACGACCTTGCTCGTGATGGCGAGCGAGCCACGGCGAGGGCGCCTCGAACGGCCTCCACGGAGGAACGGTCATGCACGTCGTGCGGCACACGTCGACTCCGGTCGTCGTGGTACCTGCACACGACTGATCGTCGCGTTGTCCAATGCACTTCCGGTCATCGTGCTGCCACTCAGCGCCGACCAACCCGACAGCGTTCCGATGCGGCGTCTGCGACCGAACGCGATCCATCTCGCAGCTCGGCCTGCAGCAGAGTCCGAAAGACCGTGCGTGACGTGATCATGCGGGCCTCGGGATCGCTGACGATGGCCATCTCCCAACCGGTCTCGACGACGAGCCGGGCCGCCTCCACCAAGCTGGTCTCTGGTGCGAACACGCGCAGCGTCTCGTAGTCCTCGGCGTGCAGCGGCTCCTCGGGCTGCGTCGAACGCTGGACCGCACTCCGAACCATCGCTGCGGCAGTCACGTGCCGCATCCGGTCACCGTCGGCGAGCACGCAGCTCATGAACGGTCCGAGCATGAGAAGCTCCCACGGCACACGCCACGAGGTGCCGGCGGGCAGCGCGACGACATCCTCTGCGGGAACCTCGGCGAGACACATCATGACTGGCCGCGGCCGAGCTGATCGATTGCGGTGAAGGACTTCCGCGCATGAGCGAGCAGTTCGGGGTCGGTCGGGTGATCGAGGGTCTCGACACCGACAACGCGATCTGCCAGGTTCGCATGGCGTTCGCCGATGTAGGTCCGGAACGCCGTCTTGGCGTTACCCGGACCGGCGATCAGCACCTCGTGGATCCCGACGAGCGACGCAACGATGTCGTCGAAGAACTGATGGTCGTCGGCCGCGTGACCACTCCCGATCGATCCGGCCTTGTGGTGGATGTGTTGGTCCGCGTTGTGAGCGTGGACCTCGATCTCGGTGCTGGCCCCCAGCGAGAAGCTGATGACCCTTGCCTCGCGATGATCGAGCCAGACAATTGCGTGTACGTGCGACATGGACGTCTCCTCACGAAATGGAACGCCGCGTGGGTGACGTCCTGTCCTCATCGTGCACCGACGTCGTCTCACTCGATAGAGACGAAAGACCCCAATGCGCTCAGGATGCTCGGCCGGACACCATCGTCATCGGCAGCAGAACCTTGTCGTCGCCGAACTTCGACATCGAATCACCGACAACAACGGACTCGGACACCCCGAGTTCGAGCTTGCCGACAACGACGACGCTCCAGAGCTGGCTCTCGCTGGCGTCGACGAAGTCGACCTCGAAGCACACGATGTCCCCCCGCTTTGCCGCTGCGGAGAGCAGTCCACCAGAAGCGTGGAACGTGACCGTGGATCCCTCGATCTCGTAGAGGACCGGCTTGATGGTCGGGAGCGCGTTCTTGGTCAACCCAACCCGTCCGACGCGGGCCGTGGCGAGGAGTTCGATGCATTCACCCGGATTCAGGATCCGGAAGCCGTTTCGATCGAGGTCCACGTTCCAAAGCTGACACCTCCACCGTCTCATCACTAGGGCCGAGAGGCACATCGCTGGGGCGGTACGACTGCTAGACGTGTCCAACGACGCGCAGCGATGCTGGCAGCCCGAACGACCACGGTCACACGCTCTCGCCGCAGTCCCGTAGCCTCAGAGGGTGCCCAAACGATTCGAGTTCACCGGAGCGAGGCAACTGCTCCGGCTCCTCGACGCGGTCATGGCAATAGGTTCCGAACAGAGCCTGGCGGACGTGCTCAAGCGGATCACCGCAACAGCGGCCGAGCTGGTCGATGCGAAGTACGCCGCATTGGGCGTGCTCGACGAATCCGGCGTTCGACTGTCCGAGTTCATCACGATCGGACTCAGCGACGAGGAAGCCGAGCGGATCGGTCCCCGTCCGGACGGCCACGGCCTGCTCGGACTCCTCATCGTCGAGCCCGTCCCGATTCGGCTGCCCGACCTGCACGCCCACCCGGACAGCTTCGGGTTTCCTGCACACCACCCTCCGATGACGACCTTTCTCGGCGTGCCGATTCGGCTCCGTGGAGTCGTCTACGGAAACCTGTATCTCACCGACAAGAACAACGGTGAGGCGTTCACCGAAGGTGATCAGGAGCTCGCCGTTGGTCTGGCCGCGGCCGCTGGCTTGGCCATCGAGAACGCCCGGCTGCACGAGCAGACGCGAACTGCGGTGCTGATGGACGAACGAGAACGAATCGCTCGTGATCTCCACGACGACGTCATCCAAAGGCTCTTCGCGACCGGCCTCTCCCTGCAGGCAGTGGCACAGATGGCCAAGGATCCGGTGATCGTCGAGCGGATCTCGCGAGCAGTCGACGACCTCGACGTCTCGATCCGGCAGGTGCGTTCGACCATCTTCGAGCTCCATCGTCCATGGGCGCCCGCCGCCAGCCTCCGCACCGATCTGCTCGCAACCTGCGCTGAATCGACGAAGGCGCTCGGGTTCAAACCGAGCTGCGACATCGAGGGGCCGGTGGACAGCGCCGTGACCGAGCCGGCTCGGGGTCACCTCCTGCTCTGCCTACGCGAGGCCTTGTCGAATGCGGCACATCACGCCCAGGCCACCGAGATCGTCGTCCGCGTCAGCGTGCTCCTGGGTCGCTTGACGCTGGAGGTCGTCGATGACGGCATCGGATATCAACCTGATGCCGCACGACAGTCGAGTGGTCTCGACAACATGCGGACCCGAGCCGAGGGCCTCCGGGGAACATTCTCGATCTCGACGCGAGCCGAGGGTGGAACCCGCCTGGCCTGGAGCGTTCCTCTCGATGTTGAGGACGCAAGGCCCTAGCGCCCACGAACGGTCGCGTGCATCCTGAGATCGATGAGCGCAGCGACCGAACGAGCCGTACTTCGCACGGGCGAGCAGATCGCGATCGCCCGGGCCGAGCCGGCAGATCTCCAACGAGTCGCTGAGTTCTACGGCGAACTCGATGACGAGGCGACCCACTTCCGATTCTTCGGAGTCCGACGACACATTCCCGAGGCCGAGCTGCGCCGAGTGGTCGGCGGCGACAGCAGGCACATCACGCTCCTGGCACGGATGAACGGACGGCTGGTCGGCATCGGTGAGTACATCGTCGGCGATGATCCGACCGAGGCAGAGGTTGCCTTCGCGGTCGCAGACGATCATCACCGCGAGGGAATCGCGACGCTCCTCCTGGAACGACTCGCCATCATTGCCCACGACCACGGGCTGCTCCGCCTCCGTGCGATGGTCCTCGCCGGCAATGCGGACATGCAACTCGTCTTGCGAACCATTGGCCTGCCCACCAAGAACATCTTCGAGGACGGAATCGTCCAGACGTGCCTCGACATCTCCTCGCTGGGCTCACTGCGCGAGGCCATCGCATCTCGCCGGGTGGCAACTGTCAAGATCACGGCCGGTACCGGAGCAGAAATGCTCACGCCGTTCGTGAAGGGCGAGCCGGGCGCTGAGGAGTCACCGAGCGGCTGTCGGCCTGCATGATCCGGATCAGCGTCGCGACGCACGCCACTGCGACAGCCGAGAGCACACCGACGCGCAACGGCATCGTGGTCCGGTCCGTTCCGATGAGTAGACGGTGCA
>JANXUX010000362.1 GCA_025351965.1 Actinomycetes bacterium
CACGCCGCCACCGCCGCAGCCGCTCGTCAGGACCAGGGTCGGACCGACCCCTCCAAGACCACCAACGACCTCCTCGCGTTCTTGTCGTTCGTCGAGCACTTCCCGGTCGGCACCGCTGTGACCGGAGTCGTCGAGACGTACTCCTCGCACGGTGCGTACGTCTTGATCGGCGACGCACACGGCTATGTGCCGCTGCGTCTGATGGCCGACCCCGCGCCGCGCAGCGCCCGCGAGGTCATGGACCTCGGTGAGACGGTGACGCTCGTGGTCAGCAGCTTCGGCGCGGCGCGACGCAGCATCGATCTGGCCGTGCCGTCGATGGCGCCGGCGGCAGCACCAGCTGCACCCGACAAGCCGCGACGAGGCACCACCAAGAAGTCGGCGGCGGCCGCCGTGGCCGCTGCGGTCGCTGCCGCGGCGATGCAGGCCGCATCGGACGAGCTGTCCCCGGTATCCGCCCCTGTGCGGTCCCCGGTCAAGCCCAAGCGCCGGTCGACCAAGCAGGCTGTTGTGCACGAGGCCGCGCCGGCCACCTTCGACACGGCGTTCGCCGACGAACCGATGACCACGCCCGTCGCCGCACCGGTGGTCGCCGAGCCGACGCCCGCCAAGGCAACGGCGAAGAAGGCTTCGCGTGGTGCCAAGGCGGGAGCCAAACGGCGGGCCACACCGACGCCAGTGCCAGCACCTCCCGCTTCCATCGCGGCGCAGGTGCCGGTGGCCGTTCAGCCGGGCCCCGTGACGCCGCCGGAGCGGTCTTCGAAGACGGTTGCCAGTGCCGCCAAGCGTGCACCTCGCCCGGCCGAGCCGGCCAAGCCGGCCAAGCCGGCCAAGGCTGGTGCGCCGAAGCCGGCCAAGCCGGCCAAGTCAGCCAAGGCTGGTGCGCCGAAGCCGGCCGCTGCCGCTGCCGCTGCCACGGCACCGACGATCGACACACCGACCGCTCCTGGCGACGTTGCCAAGCCGGCAGCGGCAAGGAAGCAGGCTGCGCCGCGCCGCCGTCTGGCGAAGTCGGCTGCCAAGGCCTCCCCGGAGTCGGCATGAGGATCGCGACCTGGAACGTCAACTCGCTGAAGGCCCGCCTCGGCCGGGTCGAGGAATGGCTGGCTGACGTCCAGCCCGACGTGCTGTGCATGCAGGAGACCAAGCTGGCCGATGACGCGTTTCCAGCGCTGACGTTCCAGGCGCTCGGCTACGAGACGGCGCATCACGGTCAAGGGCAGTGGAACGGCGTGGCGATCCTGTCCAAGGTCGGCCTCACCGACGTCGTCGCCAACTTCGCCGATGGAGGCGAGCCCGACGCCGAGGCACGACTGATCACCGCGACGTGCGGCGGAGTGCGGATCACCTCGGTATACGTGCCCAACGGCCGTTCCCTCGACCACGAGCACTACCAGTACAAGCTGGGTTGGCTGGCCCGGTTGCAGGACCACGTGTCGATGAACTCCACCCCCAGCGATCCCGTCATCGTCACGGGTGACTTCAACATCGCCCCCGACGACCGCGATGTCTACGACCCGACCAAGCTCGTCGGCGCAACGCATGTGAGTCCACCCGAGCGTGCGGCGCTCGCCGATCTCTGTGGCTGGGGGATGACCGACCTGTTCCGCCACTTCCACGACGACGCCGAGGTGTACTCGTGGTGGGACTACCGCGCCGGCGACTTCCACATGGGTCGCGGGATGCGCATCGACCTCATCCTCGCAACGGCACCTGTGCTGGCCCGTAGTGAGTTCTGCATCGTCGACCGCAACGCACGCAAGGGCACCTCGCCCAGCGATCATGCCCCCGTGCTCGTCGACCTCCGCGACGCATGAGCGACACAACGCCACCGTCCGAACTGCCTGGTGACCATCCACTCGGCGGCGACACGGGACCCGCGATGATGCGCGCCGCGATCAACCAGCGCATCGCCGACCACGATCTGCCGACCGGCTCGCGGGCCGAGCTCGCCGACGCGACCCGCATCATCATCGACGAGCTGATGCGCAGCACGGCACCCGACAGCGATCTCGATCAGGTCGCCGCGCTGGTCACCGAGGCCGCCCGGCTGCTGCGCGAGCAGGGCCACGGTCGCTCCTACTCCGGCGTCGCCGAGGCCTCGCTGTCCGACGGGCAGCAGAAGTTCATCGACTTCAGCCCGTTCTTCGGTGTGCTCAATCCGCTGGCCCCACCGATCGCCGTCCACTTCGAGGGCGACACGGTCATCGGCACGTGCACGTACGGCGCGGCGTACGAGGGCCCTCCGGGTTGCCTGCACGGTGGGTTCATCGCGGCTGGGTTCGACGAGATCCTCGGCCTGGCCCAGGCCTACTCGGGCAAGCCGGGCATGACGGGCCACCTCGACATCTCCTATCGCTCGCCGACCCCGCTGTTCCGCGAGGTTCGCTTCGTCGGGCGGCTCGACAGGGTGGACGGCCGCAAGATCCATGCGAGCGCGACCCTGAGTGTCGGTGATCGTCTGTGTGCGGAGGCCAAGGGCCTGTTCATCTCGATGAAGCCGGAGGTGTTCGAGCGCCTGATGCAGCTGCGCGCGGCTCCAGCGGCCCCTCCAACGCCCGGTTGAGCGCGACCAGCATCCGCGGCGCGATGCGCGCTGCGGCGAGTGGTCCGAGATCGGTGAGTGTCGCAAGTGCCTCGACTGTCGTCGGTCGGGCCTGGGCGACGGCGCGGAGCGACTCGTCGGAGCAGATCGTCAGGGGATCGACCTGGGCGACACGAGCTGCGACGGAGCGCCACTCGACCATCGCGGTGTAGACGGGATCGACGGCCGGCCGCGGCGACCGCTGTGTGGGCGGTGGAGCCGGTGCATCCGCCGCCCCGGCGTCGGCGAGGCCGGCGATCAGCGGGGACGGCCGCGAGATGCGGTCCCGACGCCGCGCGGCCCAGGTGACGAACAGCTCGTCGCGCGCCCGGGTGCATGCGACGTACAGCAGTCGCGCCTCTTCGTCGCGCTGTGCGGGCGTGACCGCTGACGTGTGCGGAACGAGGCCGAACTCGACTCCGATCACGAACACCCGCTGCCATTCTCGGCCTTTGGAGGCGTGGAAGGTGAGCAGATCGACTGCATCGCCGGGATCGGCGTCCTCGAGATCGTCGAAGGGGGAGTGCAGTTCGACCCACGCCCGCAACGACATGCCGCCCGGGTTGGCGAGGTACCGGTCGGCTGCTTCGGCGACGCGGGCCCGGACCGAGTCGGTCGATCCCTCGGCGATGACCCCGTCGATCCACGAGCCGAGCTCGGTCGCCCCGCGCTGCGCCGACGCCTCGCGGATCGCGTTGCCGAGGGCGCGCTCGTTGCCGGCGCGGCCCTGCATGTTGATCGGCACGCCGGCGGCGCTCAGCGCGTCACCGACGACGTTGAGCTGCGCGGTCGTCCGGGCCAGGACTGCGCAGCTCCGCCACAGCTGGTGCGCCCCGACGACGTCGCGGACGAGGCGGGCGATGCCGTTGCTCTCGGCGGTGTCGGTCGGGAAGTCCAGCACGCGAACGGCCGGTCCGTCTGCCGCGACGGCGATCGAGTCGTCGCTCTGTTCGGCATGCTCGAGCACCGTGCGCGCCGAGTTGATGATCTGCGGCGAGCATCGGTAGTTGCGCTGCAGGCGGACGATGGTCACCCCCGGATACAGCCGGTCGACGCCGTTCATGATCGACGGATCGGCGCCGTTGAAGCCGAAGATGGCCTGACGTGGGTCGCCGACGATGCACACGTCGGCGCGGCCATCGCGGATCGATTCGAGGACCGCGTGCTGGAGCGGGTTGAGGTCCTGACCCTCGTCGACGAACAGGTGTCGGTAGCGCCAGCGCACCCCGGCCGCCCACAGCTTGTCGGTCGCCATGAACTGGACGCACTGCTCGAGCAGGTCGTCGAAGTCGACGACGCCGCGCCGCTTCTTCACTGTGGCGTAGGCGTCGCCGACGGCGCTCAACTGTGCGCCCGTCAGGTTCGTACGCCGCCCGGCCTGTTTGGCCGCGACCGCGTACTCGCGCAGCGGGATGCGGCGGGCGCGACACCAATCGAGTTCGGACATCACCACGAACGGATCCAGCGTGGACGAGAGTTGGCGCAACGCCTCGTTCAGCAACCGAGCGCGATCGCCGACGATGTTGATCGCCGGCAGGCCGTTGTCGGCGGCGCGCTGGCGCAGCAGACGCAGCGCAACCGCATGGAACGTACCGGCCTCGATGCGGTCGCGCAGGCCCACCCTGCGGAGCCGCCGGTGGAGCTCGCTGGCGGCTTGGCTGGTGAACGTGAGGGCCAGCACATGCTGGGCGTGCACGTCGGGATCGGTGGCGATGCGGTAGGCGATGCGCCTGGTCAGCACGGTCGTCTTACCGGAACCGGGTGCTGCGATGATCGCCAGCGGTCCGCCCGGAACGGCGACTGCATCGCGCTGGTCGGGGTCGAGCCCGGTCAGCAGCGCGGCGACATCCACGCCAGAACGCTACGTCGCCGAATCGCGATCGCGCACCGCGTATAGTGACGCCCATGCCGTACCCGAAGAAGCTGCTCAACCCTGATGAGACGGTTGCCCTCGATCTCCACCCGCACTGGTGGTTCTTCTTCCAGGCAGCAGCGTCACTGGCCGTGAGCATCATCGCCGGCATCGTCATCCGGGTCCTGTTGGACGACGGGAACACGC
>JANXUX010000418.1 GCA_025351965.1 Actinomycetes bacterium
GGGCCGGCCGGGCCGGGCCGGTGGGCGTCGGGCCGGTGGGCGTCGGGCCGGGCGGGCCGGGTCGTGCCGATACGGTGGAGTGGGTGACAGCCGAACCCTTTCCAGTGCTGGCTGGAGCGCCGGGCTGGTTCCGTCGAGCCCTGGAGGTGCCGTACACCGACGCGACCGTGGTCGTCGACGGTGCGCAGGTCCACTTCGTCGCGTGGGGAGAGCCGGGCAAGCGCGGCCTTGTGTTCGTGCACGGCGGCGGCGCGCACGCGCACTGGTGGACCCACATCGCGGCCACCTTCGCCAGCGACTTCCGGGTCGCAGCGATCGACCTGTCGGGCCACGGCGACAGCTCGCACCGCGAGCACTACGACCTGCGCCAGTGGACCGATGAGGTCATGGCCGTCGCCGGCGCCGCCGGGATGGATGGGCCGCCCGTGGTGGTCGGGCACAGCATGGGCGGCATGGTCACGATCGCGACCGCGGCGATGCATCCGGATGCCGTCGCCGGTGTGATCATCTGCGACTCGCCGGTGACCTCACCCGATCCGGAGGTCAACGCGCACCGCAGCAAGGACGCGTTCGGTCGACCGCGCACGTATGCGTCGGTCGAGGAGGCACTCGAGCGCTTCCGCACCGTGCCGACCCAACGCAACGACCTCGACTACGTGATCGACCACGTCGCCCGTCGTTCGATCTGCGCGGTCGAGGGCGGATGGCAATGGAAGTTCGACCGGCGCATCTTCGATTCGTTCCAGGACGGGATGCGTTCGATCGCCAAGCCCTACCTGGCGCAGGTGACCTGCCGCTTCGCGCTGCTGCGCTCGGAGTACGGCCTCGTCACACCGGGCATCGGCGCGGAGATGTACGACGACCTCGGGCGTAACGCCCCGGTGATCGAGATCCCCCAGGCGGGCCATCACGCGATGCTCGACCAGCCGTTGATCCTGCTGACGGCCATCCGCACGTTGCTGGCCGATTGGGATCACTCCGAGCCGCACCGTCCGGCACGCGCTGTCGACTGAGAGCCACGGCCGCGTCCACCGCGCAGACCGCGCCCACGGATCGTAGATGAGCGGCGATCCGTCCCAACGCCGAACCGCGGGCGCGATGTGCGCGCCGACTGCTCAGGACGTCGGCGAGATCAGCTCGTCGCGGAGAGTCGACCGGCCTGGATCAGCGCGCGCACCGCCGAATCGATGAACCGACGCTGTCCGACGAGGATCTTGGCACCGGCGATGTCGAGCGTGAACCAGCCTGCCCGGTCGACTTCGGGGAAGCGTTGCAGGTTTTCCGACCTCGGCGGCCAGACCATCTCGAACGTGTTGCTCACGATCGATCCGGTGTCGATGCTGCCGACACCGCACCAGGCGCGCACCCGTTTGCCGCCGGGTTGCTCGACCTCGCCGAGATCGATCAGGTCTTCATCCGGGCACTCGCAGCCGAGCTCCTCGGCGAACTCCCGTCGAGCAGCCGCCAATGGGTCCTCGTCGGGGGCGTACTCGCCCTTCGGAAGAGACCACGCGCCCTCGTCCTTCTTCGCCCAGAACGGTCCGCCCGGGTGTACGAGGAGGAACTCTGGTACTCCGTCGACCTCGCGGACCAGCAGGATGCCGGCGCTGGGAGCCACCATGGTCAGGCCGACACGAGCCCGGTGGACTCGGCCTCGACCTGGGACACGTCGCCGTCGAGCACCCGGCGCCAGTTCGGGGCGATCGACATGAACGCCGCACTCAGGATCGCGGCGACCACGCACGCCACGAGCAAGGCGACGCGCATGTTGATCCAGTCGCCGACCACGCTGATCCAGAGCACGCCGACGCCGTAGCAGAGGCCCATCCCGGCTTGAGTGATCGACAGGATCCGGCCCCGCTCACCGTGCGGGGCGTCGCGCTGGACGATGGCCATGCTCGATGTGAACAGTGATGCCGAGCCTGCACCGAGGCACACGACTGCGATACCTGCCACGACGGTGGTGGGCGCGAGCGCATACACGGCATAGGCGATGACCAGGCCGCTCGTGGACACGAGCACCATGTGGCCGCGCCCGTGACGGGCAGCGAAGATCGTGAACAGCAAGCCCCCGACGATTGCCCCGACACCCTGCACCGCGCTCAGGCTGCCGGCGAGTCCGGTGCCGCCGCCGAACACCTCTCGCACGTAGATGGGGATCAGACCCATGAACGGGCCGACGGAGAGGTTGAGGATCATGATCATCACGATCCCGTAGCGGCAGCCGGCAACCCGCCTGACGGCGCGCATCCCGACGCGCATCCGCTCGACGACACCGCCGGTGTCAGACCCGTGGGGCATGAACGCACGCCGAAGCAGAGAGACAGCGAGCGCCATGCCGGCAAAGGTGATCGCGTTGAAGCCGACCGTCCAGGCCGGCCCGACCACCGCGACGAGCACGGTGCCGAGCAGCGGGCCGAGGATGCGGCCGCCGTTCCAGGAATAGATGCCGAGCGCGACCATCGCCATCAACTCCTCGGGCGGAACGAGGTCGGGCAGCATGGCCGAATACGCAGGTTGACCGAGCGCTCCACCCGCGCTGGAGAACACGATGATCGCGGAGAGGATCAACGGCTGGCGCACCCCCGAGGCGAGCACGGCCGCCAGCACCGCGGTCGCGATGGCCTGACCCAACAGCGCCCAGGCGAAGACCCTGCGCCGGTCGTACCGGTCGGCGAGCAGACCGCCGATCGGGGCACACAGACCCTGCGGCGTGAACAGGGCCAACGCAGTGAGCCCCGTGTACACCGCGCTCCCGGTCTCGCGGGCGACGAGACTGCCGACGACGATCAGCTGGACCCATGTCCCGACATCGGACAGCAGACCCGATCCCCACACCAGGAGCACCGACTTGCGGCGCAACGGACGGAACGGATGGGAACTCACAACACCACGACCGTACCGGGTACCTGCACGGGACAACGACTTGTCCTGTCCACCGGCCGCGCAGGGATCCCCGACAACGGCACTCGCCCTGTAGGTTCCTCGCCCGTGGGGGCACAGAGTGAATCAACGACGCATGGGAACATTGCGCAGGACATCGGCGCCGAGGAACCGGTCGGCGGACGTGAGCTGACGTTCGTCCGGGTCATCGATCTCAGCACGAGCATCGCCGGCGCGTACTGCGCCAAGATGTTCGCCGACGCAGGCGCCGACGTGGTCCTCGTCGAGAGCCCGGCCGGCGCACCACTGCGGACCTGGTCGAGCAACGACGGTCATCTGCAGGGCCGCGACGGAGCGCTGTTCCGCTACCTCCGTCACGGCCAGCGATCGGTCGTCGCCGCCGGCAACGAAGTGACGACCCTCTTCGACGACGCCGACCTGGTGATCACCGACGCGACGAGCGGCGTGGACCCCGAAACCATCCGCGACAGCCACCCGAGCGTCGTCGTCGTGTCGATCACGCCGTTCGGGCTGCACGGCCCGTACGCCGGCCGGCCGGCGAGCGAGCTGACGGTGCAGGCCGAAAGCGGCGCGCTCGCGATCCGCGGTCGCGCTGGTCGGGCACCACTGCAGGCGGGCGGCCAGACGACGGATTGGGTGAGCGGCGCCTACGCAGCCGTCGGCGGGTTCGCGGCGCTGCGTGGCGCCGCCCGCACCGGCGACGGCGAGCTCGTCGACGTCTCCTGGGCCGAGGTCGCCAACAACACCTGCACCCTGTTCACCGACACCTCCGACGCGGTCGCCGGTCGCCCCGACCTGACCGGCGCGCCGCCGATCCGTTCGTACGAGACGCCGTCCGTCGAGCCGACGCTCGATGGCTGGGTCGGCTTCAACACCAACGCCCGCCAACAGTTCGACGACTTCCTCGTGCTCATCGAACGTGGTGATCTGCTCGGCGACCCGACGTGGCACGCCGTGCAGACCCGCACCGCGCACTGGGACGAATGGAACGAGATCGTCTGTTCGTGGACGCGCAGGCACACGACCGAGGAGATCGTCGAACTTGCTGCGCTGATGCGCATCCCCGTCAGCCCGGTCTCGGACGCGCCGACGCTCGTCGCCAACGAGCACTGCGTCGCCCGCGGCGTGTTCATCGACGACCCGCTCGGCGAGTTCCGGATGCCGCGTCGGCCCTGGACGATCGACCGCGAGCCCGCTCCTGCGCCGACACGGGCGCCGGCCCTCGGTGCCGACAGCGGCCAGGTCGACGCCCGGGGCACCCGGGTCGCCGACTCAAGTGTGCCCGGCACCGCTGCACCCGGGCGTCCGTTCGAGGGCCTCCGAGTCCTCGACATCACGGCGTGGTGGGCCGGACCGTCGGCCGGGCATGTGTTCGCGATGCTCGGCGCAGACGTGATCCACGTCGAGTCGACCAAGCGCCCCGATGGCATCAGGATGGCCGGCGGTGCGTTCTTCACCCGAGAACGGTGGTGGGAACTGAGTTCGTTCTTCCTCGCGGTGAACACGAACAAGCGCGACCTCACCCTCGACCTCTCCGTGCCAGTGGGCCGCGACCTGCTGCTGCAGCTGATCGCTGATGCCGACATCGTCATCGAGAACTTCACGCCCCGCGTGCTCGATTCCTTCGGCCTCGGGTGGGATGCCATCCACGCCGCGAATCCCGAGGCGATCATGGTCCGCATGCCTGCCTTCGGCCTCGAAGGTCCCTGGCGTGACCGGCCCGGCTTCGCCCAGACGATGGAGCAGATGACCGGTCTCGCCTGGATGACCGGCTACGTCGATGACCAGCCGCGCATCCAGCGCGGTCCGTGCGACCCCAACGGCGGCATGCACGCAGCGTTCGCGACCATGGTCGCGCTCGTCCGTCGCGAGCGGACCGGAGTCGGCTCGCTGATCGAGACCCCGATGTTCGAGGCCGCCATCGCTGTTGCCGCCGAGCCGGTCCTCGAATACACCGCCTACGGCAACGTGATCGGCCGGGACGGCAACCGCAGCGCACGCGCCGTGCCGCAGGGCGTCTACGAGTGCGCGACCGCCGAGGACTGGCTCGCATTGTCCGTACTCGACGACCGTCAGTGGGCCGCCTTGGTCGCCGAGCTCGGCGCACCGGACTGGGCGTCGGACGCCGACCTGTCGACTGTCGCCGGCCGACGCGCCCGCCACGACGAACTGGACGACCACCTCACGGCATGGGCTGCGACGCAGGACCTCGCCGAGGTGGTCCCCCGTCTCATCGCCGCGGGCGTCGCTGCGGCGCCCGCAGTCAACCCGCGACGTGCACATCAGAACCCGCAGTTCGTCGCGCGCGGATACTTCGAGGTCGTCGACCACCCGGTGGCCGGTTCGATGGAGGTGCCGACGCTGCCGTTCCGTTTCGCCAGCGTCGACCGTTGGGTTCGCACGCCGGCACCCACGATGGGCGAGCACAACACCGAGCTGCTCACTGAGCTCGGCTGCACCGCCGGGGACATCGCCGACCTCGCCGAAGCCGGCGTGATCGGCACAGCGCCGAAGTTCTAGGCCGTGCCGTCCCCCGTGGGGCGCGAGAGCTGTTCGCCGAGTCGATCCGCCGCGACGCGGGCCCGACAGCCGAGATCATGGAGACGACGGCCGCTCAGGGGACCGTCGAAACCGACGAGGTTGAGGACCAGCTCGACCGGCGCGCCCCCGCGCAGGACGGGGACGCTGAGCGAGCTGACGTCGTAGGTCCGGCGACGATCGATCGGCCCGGCGAGGTACTGGTCGATGCCGCGCATCGATGTCCGGAGGTGCTCAGCGCGCCGCAGGTGTTGACCGCGGTCCACGAACCGGC
>JANXUX010000421.1 GCA_025351965.1 Actinomycetes bacterium
CACCTCGCATCGCTCGGGTTGTTCGAGCGCGGGCGGCTACAGGCCGGTGAGACGGTGCTGGTCCACGCTGGCGCCAGTGGCGTCGGTTCCGCTGCGGTCCAACTCGCGGTCGCAGCCGGCGCACGCGTGATCGCGACGGCCGGCGGTGCGGACAAGCTCGACCTCGTCCGCTCGCTCGGGGCGCACGTGGCCATCGACTACCGAGACACCGATTTCGCCGCGGCCGTGCTCGACGCGACACACGGCAATGGTGTCGATGTCTGCTTCGACGGCGTCGGCGGCCACGTCACGATGCAGTCGCTGTCCTGCCTCGCCCGCAACGGACGGCATCTCGTCGTCGGCTTCGCGAGCGGCATCGAAGCCGAGGAGGTCCCGATGATCTCCGGACGCATGCTCTGCTTCGGCAACTTCGACATCGTCGGCGTGATTCTCGCCTACAACGACCGTCCCGCGGCGGTGGTCAACAGCTTCCCGCTGCCCGTGCCGGTCCCCCGGTTCAATGCCCCACCGTCGTCGGTCGGACAGGCGATCCAGGATCGCCTCGTCGCGCTCCTCGACGCCGGCGAGATCCGCCCGGTCGTCGGCAAGACGGTGTCGTTCGCCGATCTCCCCCAGGCACTCGAGGACATGGAGTCGCGCGCGACGCTCGGCCGCATCGTCGTCACCCGCTGAGCCAGCGGGTGACGGACGCAGGCCGCCCGCCTCAGCCGGCGTAGTCGATGGAACCGCTCGGCGCTGGGGCGTCGGGCTGGTCGTCGACGACCACGTCATCGGAACCCGTGGTGCGGTAGTCGCCGAATTGGCTGTCGCGGCGGTCGAGCGCACCGGTGAGGCCGTTGTTCTTGATCGAGCCGACGAAGTTCGCCATCGACTGCGTGTGCGTGCCGAGCGCGCACAGTTCGGTACCGGCGCGGATGCCGTTGCGGATGCCCATCGCCTCCATCTGGCGGTGGATCGCGCGCTTGTTCAGTTGCAGCACATCGAGGGGCAGCTTGGTGATCTTCTCGGCGACGGCGAGGACGCCGGCTTCCAGCTCGGCGGCGGGGAACGCGGCATTGGCCCAGCCATACTCGACAGCCTCGAGCCCGTTGACCGAGTCACCCGTCATGAACATCTCCATCGCCTTGCGCATCCCGAGGAACCATGGGTGGAAGTGCATGTCGGGCACACCGAAGCGAACCGCCGGGTAGCCCATCTGAGCGTCCTCGGCCATGTAGACGAGGTCGCACCCGGTCGCCAGCTCGCTGCCACCGGCGAGGCAGTAGCCGTGTACCTGGGCGATGACCGGCTTGGACATGTCCCAGATGCTCATCCAGGTCTCGGTGACGTGGCGCGGCCACTGGCCCTCGCCCGGCGCGGTGTAGTGCGGGTACTCGTGGCCCTCGTTGCCGCCGCCGAGGTCGTAGCCGGCCGAGAACGACGGGCCGTTGGCGCGCACGATCTGGACCTTGATGTCCGGGTCCATGTCGCCGGCGGTGAGCGCGTGCATGATCTCGCCGCGCAGCGGGTGGTTGAGCGCGTTGCGCTTCTCCGGTCGGTTGAGCGTCACTCGGCGCACATGGGGAAGCGGTTCGTCGACGAGGATCAGGCTGTAGGTCACGGGCCGACCGTATCGAAGGCCGGAAAAGAGTCTGAAGACGTGCCGACCGCACGGGACCGTCAGGAGTCGGCGAAGACCTGCTTGGCCCAGGCGTAGTCGGCCTTGCCGCTCGCGGTACGGCCGATGACGCTGACCAGGCGGAGATCGCGCGGCACCTTGTAACCAGCGACCCACTCGCGGGCGAACGCGCCGAGCTCCTCGATCGTGGTGGTCATGCCGTCGCGAGGCTGCACGACTGCGGCGACGCGCTGGCCGAAGCGAGGATCTGGGATGCCGACGACGAGCACGTCCTCCACGGCTGGGTGACGCTTGAGCGCAGCCTCGACCTCGTCGGGGAAGACCTTCTCGCCGCCGGTGTTGATGCAGGCCGTACCGCGTCCGAGCATGATGATCGTGCCGTCCTCTTCGACGGTGGCGAAATCGCCGGGGATCACCCAGCGCACACCGTCGGGATCCGGAACGAACGTCGCGTCGGTCTTGGCCTGGTCTTTGTAGTAGCCCATCGGGATCGCGCCCTTGCGCGCCAGCCGGCCTACTTCGCTCGATCCCGGAGCAATCGGCCGCATGTCGTCGTCGAGGACCGACATGTTCTCGGTCAACCGGAACCGCTGGCCCTCACCGGCGGGCGATCCGCCGGCGCCCATCTCCGACGAACCGATGGCATCGGAGATCGCGATGCCGGGGAACCGCGCCCGGTACTCGTCCTTGACGACGCCGGAGAACAGCGCACCACCGGACCCGATCGCCTGGACGCAGGACACGTCGAGATCGAAGTCCGGCGAGTCGAGGGCCTCGACCAAGGGACGCGCGATTGCGTCGCCGACGACCATGATGCGGTTGCAGCGTTCTGTGGCGATGCCCTTCCACACCTCCATCGGGTCGAACCCATGGGCGCCGTAGAGCACAGCCGTCGCACCGGTGAACAGGCCGATGTACATGCCCCACTGCGCGGCGCCGTGCATGATCGGCGCGATGGTCATCGTGATCGGGCGGGTGTCCTCGGCGACGATGCGGTCGCGTAGTTGCTCCGGGTCGGTCACCGGCGAGCCGGTCATGACGAGGCTCATCAGCGCCGCCTTGAACAGGTCCTGGTGACGCCACATGACCCCCTTGGGCATACCCGTGGTGCCACCGGTGTAGAGCAGGTAGAGGTCCTCACCGCTGCGCTCGATGCCGAGCGGTGCGTCACTCTGGGCGGCGATGGCGTCCTCGAAGTCGATGGCGTCCGGCCACGCTGCGTTCCCGCCAGGGGTGCCGTCGTCGAGGACGATGACCTGCTTCAGCAGCGGCAGCTGACTGCGGATCGCGGCCAGCGTCGGCAGGTAGGCGCGCTCGACCACGACGGCTTCTGCGTCGCTGTCGTCGAGGACGTAGCGGAGCTCCTCGGCCACGTAGCGGTAGTTGATGTTGATCGCCGCAGCACGCACCTTGTACGTCGCGAGCAACGCCTCGACCCACTCGACGCGGTTCCATGCGTAGATCGCGACCTTGGCATCCTTGCCGATCCCGCGCTCGGCCAGATGGCGAGCGAGCTGGTTGCTCCGCCGGTCCAGTTCACCGTAGGTGCGATGGCTGTCGGCGCACGCGAGCGCGAGCCGGTCCGGAACCTCCTCGGCAACAACCTCGAACAAGTCGGCCAGGTTCAGCGAACGTGCCATGTGTGGATCCCCCATCTGTGCGATCGCAGGGCCAAGGCCCCGACACCGTGAATACGGCATCTGGTCTAGCAAACGGGCGCCCGAAATCTGCGGCCGCACCCGTCGCGATCAGCTGCGGTCGGGTGCGACCGGGCGCACGGCTGGACTGGGACGTCTCGCGCCCTCAGGCGCGAGGCGTCCCGCCCAGCGGGACCACAGCCCACCGAGGGCGCGGATCGTCCCGCCCGGTCCCGCCCGGCCGGACCGGCACGACCCGCCCGTGCCCTATCTGCCCGTGGCCGACCCGTCCATGGCCGCCAGGGATCAGTTGCGGCAGGGACGTCAGGCGCGAATGGGGCTGCGACGGCGCTCGCCGGCGTCGACGACTTCATTGCTGTCGGCGCGCACCAGGGGGGTGCGTGGCGACCACGGGATGCGCCCGAGCGAGCGGACGTCGTCGGGCACGCCAGCCGGCGGGTCCCTACTGGTCACCCACAAGCAGTTGCCGGCGGCGTCGCTCAGGAACTCGTCGAAGGCCGGTTCGACAGCGCTCAGCAGCGGGAACAGCGCCGTGATCGAACGCGCCACATACAGCGAGCGCAACGTCGGGACCGACCCGCCAATGAGCGAACCGAACGCTTCGGACCGCCCGAGGAGGAGGAACCGGGTGATCGAACCGGCCAGGTCGTCGACCTCGCGCTCGGCCACTTTCAACCCGCTGTCGACCTCGAGATCCGGACCGGCGAGCGCCACGCACGGGACGTCACTGGCTGCGGCCCGCTGGAGCGCAACGACGTTGGAGTCGCATGGCACCGGTACCAGGTTCCAGCGCTGGACGAACCGCGTGCACTGGGCCAGGCCCTGTGGGTGGCCGTAGACCGGTGCGTTGCGCAGGTCGTGGAGGTGGTCGCCCGGTCGGATGTAAGCGTCGAAGCGCACCGCAACATCAGCCACACCACCAGCGCGCAGGCCCTCGCCGCCCTCCAGCAGCGCGTCTGCCGCACGCGTGACGAGGCCCGAGGCAGAGCTGACGATCGGCAGCACTGCGAGGGCGTCCGGGCCCGTTGCGGCCAACACGTCGGGGAACGAAGCATGCGGCACCAGGCGCGCCTCGACGAGGCCGGCCGCTTCTGCGCAGTGCACAGCCGCGGCAGCCGAGAACGTGCCGGCCGGCCC
>JANXUX010000430.1 GCA_025351965.1 Actinomycetes bacterium
GAGTGGCGGCAGCGTGCCGGCGACCACCGCTTCGATCTGTCCAACGTCCCTCGGGTGACGCGGACGCCGACGCTGCGGGTCGACGACAGCGAGCTGTCCGTGATGGTGATCGAGGAGCACGCCACCTTCGAGCGTCGCGACTCGGTCCGTGCGGCAGCGAGGGCTGCCCGGCAGGGAGCCTCGCTCGACGAGATCCTCGACCGAGCAACGACCTACCGGGAGTCCCCCGAGGCGATCGAGGTGGAGAACGGCCGATGGACGACGCAGGCGATCCTCGCCGCCGAACGCAGCGTTTTTGCCGTTGCAGTCGGCGAGCAGCGCGATGCCTACCGAGCCGACGACCAGGCGGTGGCTTGCGCAATCGCGTCACGCCCCTCGCTCAGCCGAGAAGAACAGCGAATGGTCGAGCAACTGTGTCAGTCCGGCCGGCCACTCGATGTCGTCATCGGCCGAGCCGGCGCTGGCAAGACGTTCACGCTCGACGCCGTGCGCGAGGCCTTCGAGAACTCCGACCGTCGTGTCATCGGCATCAGCCTCGCCGCACGAGCCGCGAGAGAGCTGCAATCCGGAGCTGGCATCGCCTCCACGACCGCTCACTCGTTGCGCGGCGACCTCGAATCCGGTCGACGCAAGCTGCGAGCCGGCGACGTTCTGGTGATCGACGAGGCAGGAATGCTCGGCACCGAACTGATGGCCGACCTTGTCGGCAAGGCACACCGAGCAGAGACAAAGGTGATCCTCGTCGGCGACCCAAAGCAGCTTCCGTCAATCGAGGCGGGCGGTCTGCTTGCATCGCTGGCCAACCGGATCGAGATCGTCGAACTCGTCGAGAATCGCAGACAGATCGACCCGGAGGAGCGCTTCGCCGCCGCAGCGCTGCGGAAGGGTTTGACCGAGCTGGCCGTGCGCCGGCTCGACCAGAACGGCCGGATCACGATCGCCCACAACAGCGACTCACTGCGCGACCAGATGGCGCTCGACTGGTGGCAACTCCACACGGACGGCCGCGATGCCGTGATGGGCGCCGTCCATCGCAGCGACGTCGACGATCTGAACAGTCGGGTGCATGCGCTGCTCGAAGCATCCCATCAACTCGGACCGCTCGTCGCGGTCGCGGACGATCGCCGCTACTGCATCGGCGACAGCGTCCTCGGCCTGCGCAATCGCTACGACCTCGGCATCCTCAACGGCGACGTCGGCACCATCACCGGAGCCGACGAACATCGGCTCCACGTCAGCTTCAGCGACGGGCGCGAAGTGCGACTGCCACTCGACTACGTGGCCGAGCATCTCCGACACTCATACGCACGCACGGTCCACAAGACGCAAGGGCTCACGTGCGAGGTCGCACTCCTTCTGGGCGACGACGCCATGTACGCAGAACTCGGCTACACCGCCATCACGCGCGGCACGCACGAGAACCGCATCTACACCGTCGTCACGACGCAGGACTTCGCAGACCGCGACTTCCATCTCGAGCACCTCGTGCAATCGCTCGACCGCAGCCATGCCAAGACGGCGGCAATCGACTACCTCGAACCGCCGGACCGGTGACGGACGCTCCCCGCGAGAACGCTCCCGATCCCGTGGAGACGATGGCGCTCTGTGCACTCATCGTCCTCGGCGTCGTCAGTTGCGGACACTGGCTTGCCGCATCGATCGCAGCGATCGTCGGTCGGCATCGATCACTCGGTGCTGGACTCGTCGAGTCGATGGGTGCGCTGCGCAAACTCCCAGCGCACTGGAGGAACCCTCGTCTTGCGTGGGCCGAACCGGCATCGTCGAACCTCCCCGGCCCGGTGCTCTACTGGCTCAGCGTTGCGGCCGTGGTCGCCCTTGTCGTCGGCGCGCTCCTCGTATGGCTGAAGTACCGACGCCGCCGGCACGAGCCGATCGACAAGCGTCGCCGACTCGGAGTCGATGCTCAGCCGAGGTTGGCAACCACGAAGGATCTCGCATCACTCCTCGGCCGCGAGCCGGAGGAAGGTCGGCTCGTGCTGGGCCGGTGGGGCAGACGAACCCTGATGACCGAGGGCGAGTCGTTCCGGGGTCGACGAGGCGTGCGCGGCGCCGTTCTGCTCTTCGGCCCGAGCCAGTCCGGCAAGACGACGCGCCTCATCGACAGCGTGAACGCTTGGGATGGACCGGCCGTGATCTCTTCGGTGAAGACAGACCTGATGCGCGCCACGTTCGAAGGTCGAAAGTCGATCGGCGAGGTGAAGGTGTTCGACCCCATCGGGATCAGCGGCATGCCCTGCGCGACATGGAGCCCGCTCCGCGCTGCGGGCTCACTGCCCGGCGCGCTCGCCGCAGCGCAACTGCTCGCCCGCGCCGGCGGAGACGACGGCCCGTCGGATCGCTTCTGGCGCGGCCAAGCCGAGCAGCTCCTCGCAGCGATGCTCTGGGTGGCCGCGAACACCGAGGGCCACTCGATGCGCAACGTGGTCCGGTGGGTCGTCGAGATGGACCGCCCGGACGGTGAGAACACTGGCACGCTCTCGCCACTCGTACGGCTGTTGACCGACCACGAAGACGAGTCGATCGCGGTTGCAGCGAAGCAGGTTCGAGGTTGGCTCCACGGCCAATGGGCGACCGACCCTCGGACTTCGTCGAGTGTCTACGCGACGGCCCGGAACGCGGTGTGGCCTTGGACGGACCCCGGACTCGCCGCGAGCGCCGAGGGCTGCGAGATCACTCTCGAGTGGCTGTGCCGTGGCTCGAACACGTTGTACCTCTGCGCGCCGCTCGGCGACGAGAGCCGCGTCGGTGTCGTCTTCGCCGCGCTGCTCCACGATCTCATCGCCCAGGCCTTCAACCGGTACAACCGAGACGGCAGGCCGATCGATCCGCGCCTCCTCGTCGTGCTCGACGAAGCTGCCAACACGCCGCTGCCGAAGCTCCCACAATGGGCCGCAACGATCACCGGCGCCGGCATCCAACTCGTGACCGTCTGGCAGTCGAAGGCTCAGCTCGACCAGGCCTACGGCAAGGACGCCGACAACGTGCTCACAAACCATCGCACGAAGCTGATCTTCCCGAGCGGGCTGAGCGACCTCTCGACCATCGAGTACATCAGCGCGCTCGTCGGCGACGAGCATGTGCGGAGTGAGCTCGACGATCCTCGCGGCCGTGGGCCCATCGACCGAGAGCCCGTGCGGACCCCGTCCACATCTGTTGCGTACCTCACGCCGAGCACGCTCCGGCGAGTGCAGGTCGGCGACGCTCTACTCGTTCACGGCTCGCAACCGCCCGTATGGATGCGAGCCCCGAACAAGTAGCAGCCGGCATGGATGGCCGCGCTTCGGACTGCCCTGATCGGAGTGCCGAGAGCGGCCAAGAGGCATGGCAGTACCATCTGGCCACGACGGAGGAGGGGACATGAGCGCCGTGCTTGCATTCGGCGGCTGCTACGACGCAAGGCGCACCGCTGCGCTGTCTGGTGTCCCGCGGTCCACGGTGTACCACTGGGCGAGCAAGGGGATCGTCGAGCCCAGCATCTCGGCGGAACGACAGAAGTTGTGGTCCTACGCGGACCTCATTGCCCTTCGGATCGTCCGGTGGCTTCGGCATCCCACGCGGTCCGACGGGGACGTTCAGCCGGGGTCAGCCATGGGCCACGTGCGCGAGGCACTTGCGCGCCTCGATGATGCCGGGCTTGATTTGTGGGGTGAGCAGGCGGGCGCATCATCGCTGTACGTCGACCCCGCCGGCAAGATCATGATTGTCGCTCCAGGCTCGGCGCGTGAGCTGAACGGGCGCGGCGCGCTATCCGAATGGCTGGACGTCCTCGGGCCCGTCGAATTCAGTGAGAGCACCGGCCCCGACCTGCGGCGACCACGCGAGCACCTTCGGGTCGTTCCAGGTAAGTGCGCTGGTGAGGCTCATCTCGCCGGATCGCGGCTCACGACAGTCACGATTGCTGCGCTGGCGGAACGCGGGTACATGCCCGACGATCTCGCTCGCTTGTATCCCGACGAGAGCCGCGAGGGCCTCCGAGAAGCAATCGATCTGGAGCGCTCACTCGGCACGTTGGCGTCCAGAGCATGACGTCGCGGCGCCGGCGCTGGCAATTCTCGGCTGGTGTGCCCGGCGCTTGGCCAGCTCTGTCGACCGTCGACGACGGATGTACTATCGATGCAGAACTCATGCAGACAATGTGCACGACCGATATCGTATTGGGAACCAGCATCAAGAGATGAGGAGATGACATGGCAGTCGGCACTCGATCTACATCGACCGCGAGTAGCAAAGCCCATCGCGAAACGGTCTCGGAGTCCGTCGCCTCGATCACCAGCTTCCTCGCCGACCTCCTTGGCGCTCGACTCACCGCCCGTCTGGCAGGCGTCGACACGTCATCGATCAGCCGTTGGAAGTCAGGGACGGCAACCCCTCAGGAGGACTCCGAGCATCGGCTGCGAGCCGCTCATCAGGTGGCTCGGCTGCTGCTTGCCGTGGATGCTGATCACACCGTCAGAGCGTGGTTCATCGGGATGAACCCACAGCTCGACGACGAGGCACCCATCGACGCCATCGCAGCAGGCGACACCAAAGCCGTAATCGCCGCGGCACGATCGTTCATCGACGGTGCATGACAGCCATCGTCTCAATAGCGCCGTCCCCCGACGGGCTCTGGCGCGTCGGTCGTTCCGGTTCTGTCGGCCCCGAGTTTCGCCGCCCGCTTCGCGCCGATGACACGAATCCACTGGGCGGAAACCGCTTCGACTCTTTCACCGGCGCGTACGGAACCTTGTACTTCGGGACCACGCTCGAGGTGTGTTTCGCTGAGACCCTCGCCAGGTTCAGACCCAAGCCGGCGTTGCTCACGCTCGTCGATGAAGAGTGGGACGCCAACGGTTGGATGCGGCCGGGCAACATTGCGGCCGACTGGCGGTTGGGTCGAATGATTCAGCGCAGCGTGATCGACGATCCTTTGCCGTTCGTCGACATCGACCATCCGGACACGC
>JANXUX010000432.1 GCA_025351965.1 Actinomycetes bacterium
GGTCTGGCCGCGGTCACGAACGACGAGCGTTTCGCCTACGACAGCTACCGCCGCTTCATCGCGATGTACGGCCGGATCGTGCTCGACGTCCCCGCCGAGCCCTTCGAGCACGAGTTCGAGGCTGCCAAGGAAGCCGCCGGCGCGCACAACGACGCAGCCATCTCGGCGGCCGTGCTGAAGAAGCTGTGCGAGACCTACAAAGCCATCGTCAAGGGCCACACCGGCAAGCCGTTCCCGCAGGATCCCACCAAGCAGCTGCGCGGCGCGGTCGAGGCCGTCTTCGCCAGCTGGAACGGTGCCCGCGCCATTGCCTACCGCGTCCGTGAGCGGATCAGCCACGACCTCGGCACCGCGGTCAACGTGCAGGCGATGGTCTTCGGCAACCGCGACGACAACAGCGGCACCGGCGTCGGCTTCACCCGCAACGCGGCCACCGGCGAGAACAAGCCGTACGGCGACTTCCTCGTCAATGCCCAGGGCGAGGACGTCGTTGCCGGCATCCGCAACACCGAGGATCTCGACGCCTTGAAGGCACAGTTCCCGAAAATCCACGCCGAGCTGATGGACATCTTCGACCGCCTCGAGCGTCATTACACCGACATGTGCGACACCGAGTTCACCATCGACCAGGGCAAGCTCTGGATGCTGCAGACACGCGTCGGCAAGCGCACCGGCGCAGCGTCGCTGCGGATGGCCGTCGAGATGACCAAGGGCACCGGCAAGGGTGACAAGCGTTGGAAGATCAGCAAGCAAGAAGCCATCATGCGCGTGGCTGCCGAGCACCTCGACCAGGTCCTGCACCCGCAGTTCGCGAACAAGGGCAAGGTCCTGGCCAAGGGCCTCGCGGCGTCGCCCGGCGCTGCGGTCGGCAAGGTCTACTTCACCGCCGACGAGGCCGTTGCTGCGCACGAGCGTGGCGAAAAGGTCATCCTCGTCCGCAACGAGACCAGCCCGGAAGACGTGCACGGCATGATGATCGCGCAGGGCATCCTCACGGCCCGCGGCGGCCTCGTCAGCCACGCTGCCGTCGTCGCCCGTGGCTGGGGGACCCCCGCCATCGTCGGCGCCGATGCGATCAAGATCAAGGGTGACTCGTTCTCCGTCGGAGACGTCACCGTCAGCCTCGGCGACAGCATCAGCCTCGACGGCTCGACCGGCGAGGTCGTCCTCGGCGAGATGGAGCTGGCTGCAGCCGAGCCGCCGAAAGAGTTCCTCACCATCCTCGAGTGGTCCGATGCGGTCCGCAAGGGCAAGCTCGGGGTGCGTGCCAATGCCGACACCGGTGAGGACGCCACCAACGCCCGCAACCTGGGCGCCGAGGGCATCGGCCTGTGCCGC
The DNA here is from genome assembly GCA_025351965.1 of Actinomycetes bacterium. Taxonomy (GTDB): domain Bacteria; phylum Actinomycetota; class Acidimicrobiia; order Acidimicrobiales; family Ilumatobacteraceae; genus WLMZ01. The sequence continues at coordinate 1,339 of JANXUX010000432.1, forward strand.
ACCGAGCACATGTTCCTCGCCCCTGATCGTCTCCCCGTCGTACGCGAGATGATCCTCGCCGACACTCCCGCCGAAGAGGCTGCGGCAATGGCCGAGCTCGGCCGTGTCCAGCAGATCGACTTCGAGGAGATCCTCGAGGCAATGGACGGCCTACCCGTCACGGTGCGTCTGCTCGACCCGCCGCTGCACGAGTTCCTCCCCTCGGTCGAGGAGCTGCGGATCAAGCAGGCCTCCACCCCGCTCAGCCAGCGCGAGACCGCCGAACTCAAGGCAGCCGAGGAGTGGTCCGAGCACAACCCGATGATCGGCACCCGCGGCGTTCGCCTCGGTGTGCTCAAGCCCGGTCTGTACGCGATGCAGGTCAAGGCATTGATGGCCGCAGCAGCAACGCTGCGCGGGAAGGGCATGCACCCGATCGTCGAGGTGATGATCCCGCTGACCGTCACCCGCGAGGAGATGGCGCTGGCCAGGAGTTGGGTCCAGACCGAGATCGATCTCGCGATGAAGGGCCTGAAGAAGGGCAAGGCCGCGTCCGCAGGCGGCGTCACGGTGACCATCGGAACGATGATCGAGACGCCTCGCGCTGCGATCCGCGCCGATGAGATCGCCGAGGAGGCTGATTTCTTCAGCTTCGGTACCAACGACCTGACCCAGATGGCGTTCGGTTTCAGTCGTGACGACATCGAGTCCAAGATGATGCCGGCGTACCTCGAGCAGGGCCTGCTCAAGCGCAACCCGTTCGAGACCATCGACGTCGGTGGCGTCGGCGAACTCGTGCGCATCGGCGTACAGCGCGGTCGGGCCACCAAGCCCAAGCTCAAGATCGGCGTCTGCGGCGAGCACGGCGGGGACCCGGAGAGCATCGCGTTGTTCTACGACGCCGGTCTCGACTACGTCAGCTGCAGCCCGTTCCGCGTGCCCATCGCTCGGCTCGCTGCAGCGCAGGCCGTGATCGCCGCCGCTGCTGGCGCAAAGAAGACGGAAACGAAGTAGTCCCCCGTTGAGCCCGCTGCCAGCCGCCGTCGGAGGGCTCCTTGCGGAGACGAAGGAGTCCGGCTTCGCTGACATCTCGGTGCCTGCCTGGGCGTGGTTGGCCACGCTCGGGCTCATCGTGGTGCTGTTGATGCTGGACATCCTCGTCCTGCACCGCAAACCGAAGGTGCTCAAGACCCGTCGTGCGGTGATGGAAACCCTGATGTGGGTTGCGTTCGGCGTTGCGTTCGGTGTCTCGATCATCGTCGGCTTCGGCGCCAAGGCAGGTGGGGAGTACTTCAGCGGGTACCTGATCGAGTACAGCCTCTCGATCGACAACGTATTCGTGTGGGCGTTGATCTTCACGTTCTTCGCGGTGCCGGCGCTGTATCAACACCGGGTGCTGTTCTGGGGCATCTTCGGCGCGCTCGTGCTGCGCGCGATGTTCATCTTCGCCGGCGTCGCCCTGATCACGAAGTTCGAGTGGATTCTCTACATCTTCGGTGCGTTCCTGATCTACACCGCGATCAAGCTGTTGCGCGGCCAGGACGAGGAGATCAACCCGGAGGAGAGCCTGGCGTTCCGGCTCGTCAAGAGGGTCGTTCCGTCGACTCCGGATCTCGACGGCCAGAAGCTCTTCACCAAGATCAACGGCAAGCGCCTCGCCACTCCGCTGTTCGCCGTGCTCGTGCTCGTCGAGACCACCGATGTGTTGTTCGCCGTGGACTCCGTGCCGGCCGTGCTCGCCGTCAGTCGCGAGCAGTTCATCGTCTTCACCTCGAACGCGTTCGCAATCCTCGGCCTGCGCGCCCTGTACTTCCTGCTCGCAGATCTGCACGCTCGATTCACCTACCTGCAGCAGGGCCTGGCCATCATCCTCGGCTTCGTCGGGATCAAGATGATCATCCACAAGTGGCTCGAGATCTCCGGGCCGGTGTCGCTGATCGTGATCGGTGTCGTGCTCGTCGTCGCGATCGTGGCATCGCTGAAACTCGGCCCGCCTGGAGAACCGGACGACGACATCGACCTCGTCGAACCCGACCGTCGCCTCCCAGAATGAGCCGCGCGGGCCTCCGGTAGTCTCGCCCCGTGACCATCGTCGACGAAGACATCGAGCGGATCCGCTCCACGGTGTCGATCGTCGACATCGTCCAGGGGTATGTCGCGTTGCGCAAGCAGGGCAAGAACTGGGTCGGCCTCTGCCCGTTCCACGCCGAGAAGAGCGGCTCGTTCAACGTCGCCGAGCAGATGGGTCGCTACAAGTGCTTCGGCTGCTCCGCCGGCGGTGATGTGTTCAAGTTCATCCAGGAGATCGAGCACACCGATTTCGTCGGTGCGGTCGAGCTGCTGGCGAACAAGGCCGGGATCACGCTCAACTACACGAGCGGCGGTGAGAACAAGGAGCGGGTCAGGCGCAAGCAACTCGTCGAGGCGATGGACAAAGCCGTCACCTGGTACCACGAACGCCTGCTGACGGCGCCGGACGCCCGCGAAGCGCGTGAGTACCTGCGCCGCCGCGGCCTGTCCGGAGACATCGCCCGCCAGTTCCGCCTCGGCTGGGCGCCCGATGACTGGGACGTGATGAGCCGCGAGCTGGGCGTCGCCGGTGATCTGCTGCGCGACACCGGTCTCGCGTTCACGAACAAGCGCAACCGGCTGCAGGACTCGTTCCGTGGTCGGGTGCTGTTCCCGATCTTCACGGACAATGGCGAGGCCGTCGCGCTCGGCGGGCGCATCCTTCCCGGCTCCACCGATCCGGCCAAGTACAAGAACTCGCCGGAGACGGTGGTCTATGCCAAGAGCCGCACCCTGTACGGGCTGAACTGGGCCAAGGCCGACATCGTCGCCCAGGACGAGGTCATCGTCTGCGAGGGCTACACCGACGTCATCGGGTTCCACAAGGCCGGCGTCAAGCGCGCCGTGGCGACGTGTGGCACGGCGCTCACCGAGCAGCACGTGCAGATCCTCAAGCGGTTCGCCAGCAAGGTGGTCCTCGCGTTCGACGCGGACAAGGCCGGCCAGGGCGCTGCCGAGCGAGTGTACGAGTGGGAACAGAGGTTCCAGGTGACGTTCTTCGTCGCCCAGTTCCCGCAGGGCAAGGACCCCGGCGAGCTCAGCGTGACGGAACCTGAGTCGCTCGCCAAGGCCGTGCACGACGCGCTCCCGTATCTGCGATTTCGGCTCAACCGGGTGATGCTCGGCAAGCCGATGCGCTCGCCCGAGGAGCGGGCGCGCATCGGCGAGCAGGCGATGGCCGTGCTCAACGAACACCCGAACGTGATGACCCGCCAGCTCTACGCAGGAGAGGTGGCCGCGCACACCGGACTGCCGCTCAGTGACCTCCTCCGTATCGCCGAGCGTCGCCAGCGCAATCCGGTCGTCCGGGTCGCTCAGCAGCGCAACCGAGGCCTGTCCGACAACGCCGAGTTCGTTGCCATCGCGCTGTTGATGCAGCGCTGGGACGACATCGCTCCGTGGCTGATGGAGGAGCTGTTCAGCGAGGAGCTGAATCGTCGTGCGTTCCTCGCCCTCGCCGGCTCCGGTGGGAACATCGAAGCCGCTCTCGAGCAGGCCGATCCTGAGGCGCGCGAGGTGCTCGAGCGTGCCGCAGTGACCGACATCGACGCCGACCCGGAGATCGAAGCGATGAGCCTCATCGCCGCCGCGGTCCGACGCGAGTTGTCGCGCCGCCTGAAGCTGACCGATTCGGCGCTGATCCGCGAGGACGTCGAGGCCAGGTTGCACCTCGAGGAGTTGTTGATCCCTCAGGCACCTCAAGCGGCCGCGGAGTGGTTGCTAGGGTGGTTGCAGCGACGCAACGAGGAGCGCGGTTGACCGACAGCGACACCAACATGCAGAACGAGGCTCCCGTGGAACCGCCGTTCCCTGGGGTCGACGCGCAGAAGTGGCATGCCCTGGTGATGACGGGTTCCCAACTCGGGTCTGTGCGCGCCGACGATGCGGTCGCTGCCTTGCTGAACGTCGAGCTCACCGGTGAAGTCCTGGCCGTCGTGACCGCCGAACTGGCCCTGCGCGGCATCTCCATCGACGATGCGGTCGACGAGGTCGCCGAGGAACCCGACACCCCGCCGCACGGCACGCCCGTACCCATCGCTGCCGAGCCCGAGGACGATGCCGCCGGCGTGCTCGTCAAGCGCCGCCGCCGTCGTGCCGAGCGGATGTCGGAGAAGTACGAGACCGGCCCCACCGGTGACACGGTGCGGATGTACCTCAAAGAGATCGGGCGGGTCGGCCTGCTCAGCGGTGACGAAGAGCGCATCATGGCGCAGCAGATCGAGGCCGGATATGCAGCTGCCGCGGCGCTCGACGAGGGCGGCGACGCACTCGATGCCGCCGAGCAGCGCCGTCTGCTGCGCGTCGTCACGGTTGGCCAGCGGGCCAAGAGCAACCTGATCCAGGCCAACCTGCGCCTCGTCGTCAGTATCGCCAAGCGGTACAGCGGTCGCGGAATGCAACTGCTCGACCTCATCCAGGAGGGAAACCTCGGCCTGATGCGTGCCGTCGACAAGTTCGATTACACCAAAGGCTTCAAATTCAGCACGTACGCGACGTGGTGGATCCGTCAGGCCATCACGCGATCGATCGCCGATCAAGCCCGCACCATCCGTATCCCGGTGCACATGGTCGAGAGCATGAACAGGGTGCTGCGGATGCAGCGCCAGATGCACCAGGAGTTGGAGCGTGAACCCACCCTCGACGAGCTGGCCGAGAAGTGCGAGATGCCGGTCGAGCGAGTCCGCGACATCTTGCGCATCTCCCAGGATCCGCTGTCGCTCGACTCGCCCGTCGGTGAAGAGGACGACTCCAACCTCGGCGACTTCATCCAGGATGGCTCGGTCGACGCACCCGATGACGCTGCGGCGAAGAAGATGCTCATTGCCGCCGTCGACGAGGCGCTCGGCGAACTGACCGAACGCGAGCAGGAAATCGTGCGGATGCGCTTCGGTCTCGAAGACGGTCAGGCACGCACCCTCGAAGAGGTCGGCAAGTACTTCGGCGTGACCCGCGAGCGAGTTCGCCAGATCGAGGCCAAGACCCTCGCCAAGCTCCGCCATCCCCAGCGCAGCCAGAAGCTCAAGGAATTCCTGGACGCCGAGTAGGCGCTGGCCTGGTTGCAGTGGTGGGTGCGGGAGGTCAGGCCGCGACGAGACCGCTGACGTCGGCGAGCAGCTCGACCGAACGCAGGCGAGCCTCGACCGACGGCGACGGGTGCACCGTGATCAGCTCGTCCGCATCGGCGTGCTCGATGAACGCGTCGAGGTAGTCACGTACCGTCGACGGTGACCCGACGGCCGAGTACTGCATCATCTGGGTGATCTGGCGGCCCTGCGGTGATCGCAGGATGGCGTCGATGTCATCGTTGCTGAGGCTGCGTCCCTGGCCGAAGAACAGCTCGATCCGCGACCGCACCACGATTGCGGAGTGCGCCTGGGCTTCCTCGTCGGTCTCGGCGGCGATGACGTTAACGCCGGCGATCACGTGCGGCGCGGCCAGCTGCGCGGACGGCTCGAACTCGCGACGATAGGTCTCGACAGCGCGCTCCAGTTCCTGCGGAGAGAAGTGGGACGCAAATGCATACGGCAACCCGAGCCGGGCCGCGAGGGTGGCGCCGAACAACGACGATCCGAGGATGTAGAGCGGAACGTTGGTGCCCCGGCCGGGAATGGCCTCGACCCCCGGGATGCGGCTCCTACCGGCCAGGAAACCCTGGAGCTCGAGGACATCCTGCGGGAAGCGATCCGACGAGGTGTGATCACGACGCAGGGCGCGCATCGTGTTCTGGTCGCTACCCGGCGCGCGTCCGAGTCCGAGATCGATGCGACCAGGATGCAACGACGCCAGGGTGCCGAACTGCTCGGCGATCTGGAGCGGGGAGTGGTTGGGAAGCATGATGCCGCCTGATCCGAGCCGGATGGTGCTGGTGTGCGCCGCGACATGGGCGATGAGCACGCTGGTTGCCGACGAGGCAATTGCCGACATGTTGTGGTGCTCGGCGTACCAGACCCGCTCGTAGCCGCGCTTCTCGGCCCGCTGCGCCAGCTTCACAGTGCCATCGAGGCTGTCCTTGACCGTCTCGCCCTTGCCGATGAACGCGAGATCGAGGATGGACAGCGGGACCGAGCTGCTGGAAGGCATACCTTATTTAACCTCGCCGGGCGCCGATGTATTTCTCCCTGTCGCCGACTGATTCCGGTGTTCGCCGCTGCCGTGGGTCTACACCGGGTCGCTGCGTTGCGAAGTCCCCAAAGCTTGTGGAACTCCGTGCCCGCGCTGCTAATCTCTCGGTGCCTTTCCGAGATAGCTCAGCTGGCAGAGCAGCTGACTGTTAATCAGCGGGTCGCAGGTTCGAGCCCTGCTCTCGGAGCGATACGGGGTCCGTTCGTCGGGCCCCGTTTGCGTTTCTGGGGTGGTAGCTCAGTGGTTAGAGCAGGGGACTCATAATCCCTGGGTCGTGGGTTCGATACCCACCCGCCCCACTGGGTGTGAACTGGGATGATGTCCAATTCAAGGCAGCCGCCGGAAGGGACCATCCAAGTTTTCCAAGACAAATCCAAGTTTTGAGCGTACGTTTGGCCCATGGCCAAGCTGCGCAATGCCCCGGGAATGCGGGAGCGAGCACCCGAGGTGTGGGAGCTCGTGGTCCAGGCTGGCCGCGATCCGCTGACCGGCAAGGCGCGACAAGTCAGTCGTACGTTCCGTGGCAATCTCCACGATGCCAAGGCGGCGCGAGCCGAGCTGATCGTCGAGGTGACCAAGGGTCGGCACTCAGGTTCGCGGGCCACGATGGACGATCTGTTCGCCGATTGGATCGTCGAGCTGCAGCGCAAGGGTCGCTCGCCGAACACCGT
>JANXUX010000101.1 GCA_025351965.1 Actinomycetes bacterium
GGCCGGCCGGGGGCCGGTGAATCCGACAGTGTTGTGCAGACGCCGACGATCCGTGTCGGATCGGCCGGCCGGGGGCCGGTGAATCCGACAGTGTTGTGCAGACGCCGACGATCCGTGTCGGCGTCAGTTCCAGCTGAGGTCGTCGGGGGCATCGGCGAGAAGGGCCTTGCGGCCGCCGCTGCGGCGCAGGATGTTGCGCCAGAGCGCATGGGGGTGCGGTGAGAAGATGTCGTCGTGCTCGGCGTCGAGCACGAGCCACGCTCCTTCACCCAACTCGCCCTCGAGCTGGCCCGGGCCCCAGCCGGCGTAACCGCGGAACAGACGCAGTTCGGTGAGGCCCTCGGCGATCTCGCTCGGCAGTTGGCCGAGGTCGACGGTGCCGAGACCGTCGTCGATGTGTACGAATGCATCGGAGTCCTCGGCCGTGTCGACCACGGCGATGCCGATGAGCGTGTTCGACTGAACGGGGCCGCCGTCGAACACGACGCGGGGCTGGGACACCTCGTCCATCCAGCTGTCGAGGCCGGGCAACTCGTCCTCGTCGGTCGGTCGATTGATGACCAGCCCGAGGGCGCCGTCGCCGGTGTGCTCGATCATGTAGATCACCGTGCGGTGGAAGTTCGGCTCGTCGAGCAGCGGAACGGCCACCAACAGTGAGCCTTTCGTCGACGCCTCGAAATCACCGATTCCCACGCTGCACAGTCTGCCTCACGCGGCCCCACCGGGCCACGGTGGTCGGGTCGATGCGAATTCTGTTGGATGATCATGCACACATCTGTATGATCATGCGTCTATGGCCAGAGCAGGCAGCGTCAGCGCGGGCACCGTCAGGGTGGGCATCATCGGTGCGAGTGGGTTCACCGGGGCCGAGCTCCTGCGACTCGCTGCGGTGCATCCCGACTACGAAGTGGTGGTCGCCACCGGAGACACCCAAGCCGGAACGCTGGCCAGCTCGTTGTATCCGTCGCTGGCGGTCCACTACCCGGGCCTCGTCTTCAGCGAGTTCGACGAGGCGACGACGGCCGGTCTCGATCTGGTCTTCCTCGGCCTCCCGCACGAGGCATCGATGGAGCTCGCCCCGAAGCTCGTCGGTACCGTTGGTTGCGTTGTCGACCTCTCGGCGGCATACCGGCTGAAAGACGCGTCGCTGTATCCGGATTGGTACGGGTTCGTCCACGACCAGCCCGAGCTGCTCGCCGAGGCCGTCTATGGTCTGCCCGAACTGTTCCGCGACCAGCTCGAGGGGGCGCGGCTCGTCGCGACACCCGGCTGCCACGTCACCGCGGCGAGCCTGGCGCTGCAGCCGCTTGTCAGCCAGGGTCTGATCGAGCCGACCGGCATCATCGTCGACAACGCCACCGGCATCACCGGTGCCGGCCGGGCGCTCAAGCACGGCAGCATGTTCTGCACGGTCGACGAGAACTTCGAGGCCTACGGACTGCTCGATCACCGGCACACACCCGAGATCGAGCAGGTCGTCGGCGCCCAGGTGCTCTTCACACCGCATCTCGCGCCGATGAATCGGGGCATTCTGTCGACCTGTTATGCCCGGCCGACCGCCGGCACGACCGTGAGCACCGAGTCGCTGCTGGCGACGCTGCGCGCTGCGTACGCCGACGAGCCGTTCGTCGTCGTCCGCCAGGAATCCCCATCGACCAAGGCGACGTTCGGGTCGAACGCGGTGCACATCACGGCCCGCTTCGACGAGCGGACCGGCTATGTGCTGGTGATCTGCGCGATCGACAACCTGACCAAGGGTGCGAGCGGCGGTGCGGTCCAGGCCGCCAACGTCGCGCTCGGCTTGGATGAGACCGCAGGCCTGACGTCGGTCGGGGTGTACCCGTGAGCGATCAACTCGCATCGACCCCGCAGCTCAAGGCCGACGTCCTCGTCGAAGCCCTGCCCTACATCAGGCGCTTCGCCGGCAAGACCGTCGTCGTCAAGTACGGCGGCAACGCGCTGGCTGGGGCCAGTGAAGGCGATGCGCTCGCGCTGTTCGCCGAGGACATCGTGCTCATGCACGCGGTCGGGATGCGCCCCGTCGTCGTCCACGGCGGCGGCCCGCAGATCAGCGCGCTCATGCAGCGCCTCGGCAAGCAGACCGAGTTCCGCAACGGGCTGCGCGTGACCGACGCCGAGACCATCGACATCGCCCGGATGGTGCTGCTCGGCCAGGTCAACCCCCAGCTCGTGTCGGCCATCAACGTGCACGGTCCGCTCGCCGTGGGAGTGTCCGGCGCCGATGCGGGGCTGATCATCGCCGAGGCCCGCGATCCCGAACTCGGCTTCGTCGGCGATGTCACCGACGTCAACCCCACCATCGTCAACCGGCTGCTCAACGAGGACCTGATCCCCGTCATCGCCACCATCGGCAGCGATCTCGCTGGTCAGGCGTACAACATCAACGCCGACACGGGCGCCGGCGCGATCGCCGAGGCGCTGGGCGCCGAGAAGCTGGTCTACCTGACCGACATCGAGGGTCTGCGCCGCGTCGTCGCCGATCCGGCGAGCCTGATTCGCCAGACGACGCCCGACGAGCTCGACGCGCTGATGGCCGACGGGACGATCGCGGGCGGGATGATCCCCAAGGTCGAGAGCTGCGTGCGCGCCGTGCGCAACGGCGTCCGTCGGTCGCACATCCTCGACGGCCGGATTCCGCACGTGCTGCTGCTCGAGTTGTTCACCGACGCCGGCATCGGGACCATGGTCCAGTCGCTTCCCGTCAACCCCTCGGCTCCGGCCGGCACCACTTCGTCCACCAACCCAGAGGCAGGAGGCGCATCGTGATCGCGCCAGTGTTCACCGTCGACAAGCCCAGCCCGTTCATCCCGGTCTTCGCCGCCCCTACCGTCACGTTCGAGCGAGGATCGGGCACCGAACTGTTCGACGTCGACGGCAAGCGCTACCTCGACTTCCTCGGTGGTCTCGCTGTGATCGGCCTCGGTCACGCCAACCCTGCGATCACCGCTGCGATCGCCGAGCAGGCGGCGACGCTGATGCATGTCTCCAACCTGTTCGCCAACCCGGTTGCGATCGAAGCTGCGCAGATGATCAACGCGCTGCTGCACGAGGCGACCGGTCTCGACGGTCTCACGTTTTTCTGCAACTCCGGCGCCGAGGCCAATGAGGCCGCGCTGAAGCTGGCCCGCAAGTTCGGCGGACGGGGTCGCCACGCGGTCGTGTCTGCGTACGGCAGCTTTCACGGCCGCACCCTCGCCGCGCTCGCCGCGACCGGGCAGCCGGCCAAGCACGAGCCGTTCTTCCCGATGCCGGACGGGTTCCGCCACGTTGCGTTCGGCGATGTCGATGCGCTGCGCGCCGCGGTGGATCCGTCCGTGGGTGCGATCCTGATCGAGACCGTGCAGGGCGAAGGCGGCGTTGTCCCGTCGCCGCCCGGCTACCTGCGTGCGATCCGCGACCTCTGCGACGAGCGGGGGATGCTGATGATGGTCGACGAGGTCCAGACCGGCTTCGGGCGGACCGGGCGCTGGTTCGGGTTCCAGCACGACGACGTCGTCCCCGATGTCGTGACGATGGCGAAGGCGATGGGCAACGGGTTTCCCGTCGGGGCGATCTGGGCCCGGACCGAGATCGCCAACGCCTTCGTGCCTGGCGACCATGGCAGCACCTTCAGCGCCAATGCGCTCGCGTGCGCCGTCGTGAAGACAGTGATCACCGAGATGCGCCGCATCGACGGCCCGGGTCTCGCTGCGACGCACGGGGCGTACCTGGCCGAGCAGCTCGCAGCCGTGCCCGGCGTGTCTTTCGTGCGCGGCAAGGGGCTGTTGCTCGCCGCCGAGCTGGAGCCGGCCCACGATGCCAAGGACGTCTACCACCGCCTGCTCGACAACGGGCTGGTCACGAACGCCGTGACGGCCACAGCGCTGCGGTTCGCACCGCCGCTCACCGTCAGTCGGGCCGAGATCCACGAAGCGGTCGGCATCCTGCGGACCGTGCTCGCGTGACGCGCCACTTCCTCGAGATCACCGACCTCACCGCCGGCGAGATCGACGACGTCCTCCGACTCAGTGCAGCACCCATTCCCTCGCTCGGACACCCTTTGCGTGGTCTGGGTGCCGCACTGATCTTCGAGAAGCCGTCCAACCGGACCCGCCAGAGCATGGAGATGGCCGTCGTCCAACTCGGTGGTCATCCCGTGTACACCCGCGGCGAGGAGGTCGGCTTCGACACCCGCGAGACGGTCGAGGACGTGACCCGGATCATGGCCGGCTACCACGCCGTGCTCGCCGCTCGCGTCTTCGACCACGCCGTCGTGGCGCGGATGGCTGCCGTCAGCGACGTGCCGGTCGTCAACATGCTCAGCGACCACAGCCATCCACTGCAGGCCCTGGCCGACACGCTGACCATGGTCGGCGAGTTCGGCAGTCTGCGCGACCGGACCGTTGCCTATGTCGGTGACTTCAACAACGTCGCCCGCTCGCTCGCCGAAGTGTGCGTGATGCTCGGCGCGCACGTCCGCATCGGCTGCCCGCCGGGATACGACGCATCGGACGACGACCTCGCCCGCATCGACTCGCTCGGCTCTGGCACCGTGGTGCAGTACTCGGATCCGATCGTCGCCGTCGCTGGGGCCGACGCAGTGCACACCGACACCTGGACCTCGATGGGCCAGGAGATGGAGAAGTCCGAGCGGATGGAGGTGTTCGGCCACTACCAGGTCAACGCCGGCCTCCTCGGCGCGGCCGCACGCGGGGCCATCTTCATGCACTGCCTGCCGGCGTATCGCGGCCTCGAGGTGTCGGCCGAGGTCATCGATGGGCCGCAGTCGCGTGTCTTCACCCAGGGCCACAACCGCATGCACGCGGCACGCGGTCTGCTCGCCTTCATCCTCGGCGCCGATACCGCAGCCGGGTCGACAACGGACGCACCCTCGGCCGAGAGAACGGATCCAGCTCGATGACCACCAAGGTCCAACGCCAACAGACGATCTCCCGACTGATCGGCAAGCACCCGGTGACGAGCCAGCCCCAGCTGCTCGACCTGCTCTCCGGCGAGGGCATCACCGCGACGCAGGCGACTGTGTCGCGTGACCTCGAGGATCTCGGCGCGGTGAAGGTGCGTGTGCCCGGAGGCGACACCGTCTATGCGATCCCGGAGTACGAACCCAATCGCATCGCCCCGGAGGATCAGCTCCGCCGGGTGATGGGGGAGTGGGTCGCCGAGGTCCGCCACGCCCATCACAACGTCATCATCCGCACGCCGCCGGGCTGCGCGCACGTCGTCGCGTCCGCGCTCGACCGCTCCGGCATCACCGGCGTGCTCGGCACCGTCGCTGGTGACGACACGTTGCTGGTCATCGCCGACGAGACGACGACGGGCGCGAAGCTGGCGGCCAAGCTGCGCGACCTCGCCGGCGTTGATCCGGTGCGCCCATGAGCGACCACGACAACCAGCCCAGCGACAACCAGCCCAACGACAACCAGCTCGGCGAGCAGACGCTGTGGCACGGTCGGTTCGAGGGTGGACCGGCGGCAGAGCTGATGCCGTTCACGGAGAGCCTGTCGTTCGACAAGCGGCTCTGGCCCGACGACATCGAGGGTTCCCGGGCCCATGTCCGTGGGCTCGCCGAATCCCAGATCATCTCGGTCATCGAACGCGATGCCGTACTGGCAGCACTCGGCATGGTGGCTGCCGAGCTGGGTAGCGGCACATTCGTGTTCGTCGAGAGCGACGAGGACATCCACACCGCGATCGAGCGGCGCGTCACCGAGATCGCCGGATCCGCGGGCGGCAAGCTGCACACCGGCCGCAGCCGCAACGACCAATCGGCGACCGGTGTCCGGCTGTGGCTGAAGCGCGACCTGGCCGTCATCGCGCAGCGCGTCGTCGCCCTGCAGACCGTGCTGTTGCAGCGCGCCGAGGAGGCCGGCGACGTCTACCTGCCCGGTTACACCCATTTGCAGCGAGCCCAGCCCGTTCTGCTCGCGCACCATCTGCTCGCCCACGGCTGGGCGCTCGGACGCGACCTCGACCGCATCCGCGACACGCTGGTGCGCGTCGACGTGTCGGTGCTCGGCGCCGGTGCGCTCGCCGGATCGTCGCTGCCGCTCGACCCTGTCTACACCGGCGATCTGCTCGGCTTCGCCGGCGTGTTCGAGAACTCGCTCGACGCCGTTGGGTCACGCGACCACATCGCCGAAGCTCTCTTCGATCTGACGATGATCGCGATCAATCTCTCCCGAATCGGCGAGGAGTGGGTGCTGTGGACCACCGAGGAGTTCGGGTTCGCCCGGCTCGACGACGGCTACGCGACCGGTTCGTCGATGCTGCCGCAGAAGAAGAACCCCGATATCGCCGAGCTGGCTCGCGGCAAGGCCGGCCGGATCATCGGTGATCTCACCGGCTTCCTGGCGACGATGAAGGGCCTGCCGCTCAGCTACAACCGCGATTACCAGGAGGACAAGGAGCCGCTGTTCGACGCGATGGACCAGGTCCGTCTCGGCCTCGGTGCGCTGACAGGGATGATCTCCACGGCCACGTTCGACACGGCCCGGATGCAGGCTGCGGCCGACAGCGAGACCGGCTCGGCGACCGACCTCGCCGAGTGGCTCGTGATCCGTGGCGTGCCGTTCCGCGAGGCGCACGCGATCGTGGGCGCACTCGTGCGGGCCGCGTTGGCCGGCGACGGGTCACTGCGCGATCTGGTGACGGCGCACCCGCAGCTCGGCCCCGATGCAGCTGCGCTGGTGGCGCCCGGCGTCTCGGTGACCCGCCGCACGACCCGCGGTGGCGCCGGGCCGGGACCGGTCGCCGACCAGATCGTGCGCTTCCGTGCGGCGCTGGCCGCTTGGTCGGTCAGAGTCGGCACGACGCCTGGTGCATCGCCCGGATCGGTGGCTGCGCCGACGTGACGGACATGACGTACATCCACGACATCCGCGTGCGGTACGGCGAGTGCGACATGCAGCGCGTCGTGTTCAACGCCAACTACCTCGCCTACTGCGACGACGCCGTCGACTCGTGGTTCAGAGCGGTCCTGACACCGGGTGGCGAGGGCTTCGAGAGCATCGGGTTCGATTTCATGCTCAAGACGGCGACGCTCACCTGGCATGCGCCGCTCGTGTTCGGTGAGACCGCTGCGCTCGCCTGTTCTGTGCAGCGATGGGGTAACGCCAGCTTCGATGTGGGCATCGCCGCCACGGCCGGCGGTGCCGCGCGCTTCGATGCCACGATCACCTACGTGAGCGTGACCCCGGGCGCCAACACGCCCACACGCATCCCCGAGGTCGTGCGCGAACGGCTTGGGTGATGCGCCGGCTCGACAGCACCGAACTGGCAGGCGACGCCGAGAACGTCGCGCCGACGTTGCTGAACAAGCTGCTCGTCGCCGGTGGGTGTACGGGGCGGATCCTCGAGGTCGAGGCATACCGGGCCCACGACCCGGCCAGCCACTCCTTCCGCGGGTGGACCAACCGCACGGCCGTGATGTTCGGACCGCCCGGGCACCTCTACGTGTACTTCACCTACGGCATGCACCACTGTGCGAACGTCGTCACCGGTGCCGAGGGCGACGGCCAGGCCGTGCTGCTCCGCGCGCTGAGTCCGATCGCGGGCATCGACACCATGGTCGCCCGGCGCAACGGCCGTTCGCGGCACATCGCCGACGGGCCTGGCAAGCTCTGTCAGGCGTTCGCACTCGATCTCGCCGACAACGGCGTCGACCTGTGCGGCGACACCGAGATCGGGCTGTGGGACGACGGCGTCGAACCACCGGCGACTCCGGTCGTCACGCCGCGCATCGGCATCAGTGTCGGCATCGACACGCTCTGGCGCTGGCAGGTGCCGCCGGACCGCTGACCGGGTCGCTGGCCGGGTCGCTGACCGGGTCGCTCCCTCGGACACCGATCGGGGTCTGCTGGGCTGGCGGGCGCGTGGATCGAGGCTCAGGTCGGCGGCGCCAGCCAGCGGATGTCGGTGCCGTGGTAGCCGACATCGGCGAGGTGCACCGTCTCCCCGCCGGGCCAGCACGTCACGCGCAGATCGGCGTGGGTTGCCGCTGCGGGCTCCATCCGCAGCCAGCAGAGCGGATTGCGTTCGGTCGCCCGCTCGCCCGCAACCATCAGCGCTGTGCTAAGCGCATCCCGCGTCGTGGTCGGCAGGTACTGCCAGACGATCGAGTGGAACACGACGGTCACGGCACCCGCGGCAGTGCCGTTGGCCAGTTCGCTGGCCAGCCACGCGCCGGCGTCGGCGCGCTGGAGATCCAGCGGAGAAGTTGCAGCGATCTGCATCGCAGTGCGCAGTCGCTCGAGGCGCGCCATCTGGTCGGGCCACACGAACGATGCCATGGTCGTCCGTCCGGCTTCGGTGATGATGTCGACCGGTGAGATGTCGCTTGCCCGTCGGCGCACCACCGGTCGGACGGCTGCCAGATCCGGTAGGGCCGCCGAGCGCCCGTCCGTCGTCGAGTCGCACCACCACGCCGGGTCGAACCGCAGCGCACTCGATGGGTCACCGCACCGGTTCGCCCCCGTGTCGTAGGCGAAGTGGTCCCAGCGAGACAGGATGCCAGCAGAGCTGCCGACCTCGAGCTGGTCGGTGGGCAACCCGTATCGGGCGCCGATCCAGGCGAATCCCGAGGCGAGCACGGCGGCCCGACCGACCTCGTTGGTCTGCACGTTGCGGCGCAGTCCGGCGACGAACTCGTTGCGGTTCCCGGCAACGGTGCCGAGGAAAGCCGCCGTGAGGTCATCAGCGGCGGACCATCGGCCACCGCACGACGGATACTGCGCCGCCAGTGAGGGAGCAGCGCCGCTCAGGGCGAGCCGGTGGGCCGTGGCCAGATAACGCAGCGGTATGGCGTCGTGGACCGGCCGATCGCTGACCCCCTCCAGCAGTTCGGCGGTGATCCCGCCGGCGGCGTGGTCGACGCCGAGCCCTTCCAGCAGTGTTCCGTACAGCGGCGACCCGGCATTGGCGCACGAGACCGCCTGGGCTGCGAGGGCCTGGCCGACCGTGTGGGCCACGGGTCAGCTCAGCTCGGTGGCGATCACGTGCATGATCTCGTCGACGGTGTGGCGCGGCTGCATCTCGTGGATCGCCCACGTCGCGCCACGCTTGGCGTATTCCTCGAACGGATGGTCTGGGGTCGTCATCAGCGCAAAGTCGAATCCGTCCAAGGAACCGCGCTGGTCGTGCACGTATTCGACGAGTTCGGCGAGCCGTTCAGGAGTGATCGTGGTCGGGCAGATGCCCTCATAGCGAGCTGCGCGTCGCACGGGAGCGAGGTTGTCGCCCCGGGTCGCCAACCAGAACGGCACGCGCGGCGCCTGAGCGCCCGTCGGTGCCAATGTGATGCCATCGACCATGTAGTGAGTGCCGGTGTGCTCGACGTGCTCACCGCGAAGCATCGTGTCGAGCAGTCGCACGCCCTCTTCGAGCATCGCGCCGCGCACTTTCGGGTCGAGTTCCTCGTTGGTGCGGGTCAGCTCGCCGCCGGAGTCGACGCCGAGCCCCAGACCGAGGATCAGCCGACCGCGCGAGGCGAGATCGAGTGTGGCGATCTCACGCGCCAATTTGAGCGGACGTCGGCGGGCGATCGGTGTCACCATCGGGCCGATCTTGATCCGCTCTGTCGTCATCGCTATCGCCGTCAACGTCACCCACGGATCGGCGATCAGCGTTGCCTGCTCGATCGGACGCAGGAGGTGGTCCCACACGAAGACGGCGTCCCAACCGGTCTCCTCCGCCGCGACGGCGATGTCGACGACCGCATGAGGGTCCGACAGGACGCCGAACGGGGGCAGGGACAGGGCGTGGTGCATCGTGCCAACCTACTGGCTCGCTCTGTTGCCTGCGGGGAGACGCCGGCCGACTCGGCGCCGGCGAAACAGCCGCCCGATCAGCGGCGGCAGCTGGCAGCATGGTCCCTGTATGGACCTTCTCGACGACCTCGCTGCGCGTGGACTCATCCACGACACCACCGACCGGACGGCACTTGCCGCCCGGCTCGCCCAGGGTCCGATGTCGCTGTATGTCGGCTTCGACCCGACTGCGGACTCGCTCCACGTCGGTCATCTCGTCGGCCAGCTGTTCCTGCGCCGGTTCCAGCTGGCCGGGCACCGCCCGTTCCCGCTCGCAGGCGGAGCAACGGGCATGGTCGGAGACCCATCCGGTCGCAGTGACGAGCGAAACCTGCTCGATCTGGAGACGCTTCGCCACAACGTGTCGCGGATCGAGCTCCAACTCCAGCGCTTGCTCGACTTCAGCCCCGGTCCCAACCAGGCCCGACTGGTCAACAACGCCGACTGGACCGAACCGGTACGCCTGCTCGATTTCCTCCGAGACGTCGGCAAGTTCGTCACCGTCAACCAGATGCTGGCCAAGGAGTCGGTCAAGAGTCGGCTCGACTCCGACAACGGCCTGTCCTTCACCGAGTTCAGCTACTCCCTCCTCCAGGCCAACGACTTCCGCCACCTCTACGAACACGAGGGCGTCGAGCTCCAGGCGGGGGGATCGGACCAATGGGGCAACATCGTCGCCGGGGTCGACCTGATCCGTCGTGGACTCTCCAAGTCCGCCCACGCGATGACTCACCCGCTCGTGACCAAGGCCGACGGATCCAAG
Organism: Actinomycetes bacterium; assembly: GCA_025351965.1. GTDB lineage: Bacteria > Actinomycetota > Acidimicrobiia > Acidimicrobiales > Ilumatobacteraceae > WLMZ01. Next base: position 10,588 of record JANXUX010000101.1, read on the forward strand.
TTCGGAAAGTCTGTCGACGGCGCGGTCTGGTTGGATCCGGACAAGACCTCCCCGTACCAGTTCCGTCAGTTCTGGGTCCAGGTCGACGACTCCATGGTGGGTCGCTACCTGCAGATGTTCTCGCTGGCGTCGATGGAGGAGATCGGTGCGGTCCTGGCCGACCACGAGGCCGCTCCGGAGCGTCGTGTCGCGCAACGTGCGCTGGCGAGTGAGCTGACCCGTCTCGTGCACGGCGACGACGCGGAGTCGGCAGCGGCGCAGGCTGCAACGGTGCTCTTCGGCGGGGACCCCACGATGGCGTCAGCGGACGCCCTGGCAGCCGTCGCCCGAGAGGTCCCGTCGTCGGAACGACCCGCAGCCAGCCTCGACGACCTGCTCACGACGCTGGTCGACATCGGTCTGGCCACCTCCAACGGTGACGCGCGCCGAACGCTGCAGCAGCGCGGCTACCGGGCCAACGGGGTCCAACTCGACGAGAATGCCCAGCTCAGCGCCATCGCGCCGCTGCACAACCAATACCTATTACTCCGCAAGGGCAAGGCCAACCATCACCTCATCAAAATTTCTTGAGGAGAGGGTTGTCGCTTTCCCCAGGCGTGGATAGTGTTTCACCTCGCTCCGGACAGCGGAAACGCACCGGAAACGACACCACCGCCACGGAGGCGAGCCGCAAGGCAACCTCGAAGTCGAGTGTCGTGAGAGCTACGGCTCCTTGAAAACGGAAGAGAAGACTGAACGATAGTGCGGGCAGCACATCGCCTTGGCGATGGAGCTGCTTGTCAATTCCGGTCAGCGTCCCCGCACTTCGGTGCAACGCTGACCATATGTATTACATGAAGAGCAGGACCCGAGGCTAGGCACTGGGCTATTCCCCCAGATGCCTCGGAGCTCTCGAATGAAAATGAACGAGCTCGAGCAATCGAGTGAATTCTTGTCGGAGAGTTTGATCCTGGCTCAGGACGAACGCTGGCGGCGTGCTTAACACATGCAAGTCGAACGAGGTCCAAGCGTTAGCAATAACGTGGAAGATCTAGTGGCGAACGGGTGAGTAACACGTGAGGAACCTACCCCGGACTCAGGGATAACAGACGGAAACATCTGCTAATACCTGATGCCGTCGGAGCATCACATGGTGCACTGACGAAAGAATCTCGGTTCGGGAGGGCCTCGC
>JANXUX010000003.1 GCA_025351965.1 Actinomycetes bacterium
GAGCCAGGCCGAGACCAAGCTCCTCGACCGCGACCAGCCCATCGTCCTCTACTGCGCGGGCGGTAACCGCTCCGCGTTCGCGGCCGAGACGCTCCAGCAACTCGGCTTCACCGACGTCGTGTCGATGGCCGGGGGCTTCGGCCGCTGGAAGAACGAAGGCCGCCCGTGGATCACTCCCCAGGTGCTCACCCCCGAGCAGCGCGACCGCTACGGCCGTCACATCCTGCTGCCCGAGGTCGGTGAGGCCGGCCAGCAGAAGCTGCTCGAGAGCCGGGTGCTCCTCCTCGGTGCGGGCGGTCTCGGCTCCCCCGCCGCGCTCTACCTCGCCGCCGCCGGCGTGGGCACGCTCGGCATCGTCGACATGGACGTCGTCGACGCGTCGAACCTGCAGCGCCAGATCCTCCACAACACGGACCGCATCGGCGAGCGCAAGGTCGATTCGGCCAAGAAGACGCTCACCGAACTCAACCCCGACGTCGACGTCGTCACCTACGACACTCGCCTCGACGCGAGCAACATCCTCGAGATCATCAAGGGTTACGACGTCATCGTCGACGGTGCCGACAACTTCCCCAGCCGCTACCTGCTCAACGACGCATCCGTGAAGCTCGGCATCCCGGTGGTGCACGGCAGCATCTTCCGCTTCGAGGGCATGGTCAGCGTCTTCGACCCCAAGCACGGCCCGACCTACCGCGACATGGTCCCCGAGGCGCCGCCGGCCGAGCTCGCGCCGAGCTGCGCCGAAGCCGGTGTGCTCGGTGTGTTGCCCGGCATCGTCGGCAGCATCCAGGCGCTCGAGGTCATCAAGCTCCTCCTGAACATCGGCGAGGGCCTGTCCGGTCGGATCCTGTCGATCGACACGACCGACATGAGCTTCCGCACCTTCAATCTCAAGCCCGACCCGGCCAACTGGGTGACCTACGAGAACCGCGACCAGATCGAAGTTCGCGACCTCGACGGTCTGTGCGCGCCCTGGACCAGTCACTGAGGTCCGGGCACTGTCAGCTCACAACCGGCGAAACCCCGCCGAACGTGCTGACAGCCGCACCAGGTCCGTGATGACGTCAGCTCACAACCGGCGAAACCCCGCCGATCGTGCTGACAGCCGCAACCCGTGTGTCGTGTGACTGCGTCAGCGGGGGATGTGGCCCTTGGTCTGCTTGGTGATGACCAGGGCGGCGTCGCGGAGGCGTTCGCCGTGGGCGCACACCCGGGCGAGTGTCTGCCCGGGTTCGAAGCCGAGCAAGGTGAGCGCCACGACGGGCTCGCCGTCGTGGCCGAACACGGGCGCGGCGATCATCGAGACGTCGTAGGTGCGGCGCGAGTCGAGGTCGGCCACCTGGTACTCGCTGCGACCGAGCTCGATGACGAGGTCGTCGATCGTGCCGCGCAGGCCTGCGTCGAACGGAGCGTCGGCGAGGTGGGTCAGCGCGTCGCCGAGGCCGCGTCGCACGTCGAGCTCGAGCGCGACGGAGTAGCCGCGAGCGCGCACCCCGGTGAGGACAGCAGCGAGGTCGACTCGCGGTCCGCTGCCCGCGACGGTCGCCAGCCAGTCGCCGATCCGCTGTTCGTCGGCCCACGCCATGAACACCGCACCGAGCGGTGGTACGAGCGGGACCCGCTGGCCGACGTGCACGGCGATTCCCCGAGCCCTGTGCGATCCAGCGCGGGCGAGGAAGACGATGTCGTCGCCGGCGACGGCAGTGACGGCCACCTCCAGATCGAGGTCGGCGGACAGGTCGCGTGCCGCATCGCGAGCGAGGTCGATGGCCGGGTGCCGCTCGAGCGCGGCGGTGCCGAGTGCGACGACCGAAGGGCCGAGCGTGAACGTGCGCAGCCGGGGGTGGCGGCTCGCGTAACCGGCGTCGACGAGCACGGCGAGCAATGCGTGGGCCGAGGCGAGGTTGATGTCGAGGCGCCCGGCGATGTCCGAGAGTGTGAACTCCTCGGCCGGATGCGCCGCGAAAAAGTTGAGCACCGAAATCGCTCGGGTGGCGGCGAGGGCAGGGCGTGACATAGGTTGCGCTGACATTACAAAGAATCTTTCGACATTGCAAAAATGTGGGAACATTGACCGAGGGAGATGCGATGAAGCTCGACCTGTTGTACGAGTTCCAGCCGAAGATCAAGCCATGGGACAAGCCGCATCCATACGGCCAACGCGAGGCCGAGCAGAAGACCTACGACGAGGCGATCGCCGAGATCCAGCTCGCCGATCGGCTCGGCTTCAACACGGTCTGGTGCGTCGAACACCACTTCCGCGACGGTCGATCCGCGTCATCGTGTTCGGAAGCGATCCTCGGTGGCCTGGCGCTCAGCACCAAGCAGATCAAGCTCGGCTTCGGCGTGACGCTGATGCCGTTCGGCTTCATCCATCCAGCTCGCGTCGCCGAGAAGGTGGCGACGGTCGACGTGCTCAGCCACGGTCGGGTCGAATGGGGCACGGGTCGCTCGACGCCGATGGAACAGGCCGCATTCGGGGTGCCGCTGGACGACCGCTCGCGTGATCAGTGGCGCGAGGCGATCGAGATCGTCGTCGGGATGTGGGAGAACGAGACGTTCTCATGGGAGAGCGAGAACCTGTCGTTCCCGGAGCGGATGCAGACCCCGAAGCCGTTCCAGGACCCCCACCCGCCGGTGTGGCAGGCGGCGGCGACGACCAAGAGCGCGATCAGCGCCGGCGAGCTCGGTCTCGGCCTGCTCTCGTTCGCGCTGCTCCAGCCGGTCGAGAAGATGGCCGAGCACATCCAGGCCTACCGCAGCGCGCAGGCGATGGCGCGCGAGCAGGACATGCTCACCCGGGTCCGCAACGATCGCGTCGGCGTGTACACCCTGGTGCACGCCTACGACGACGCCGCCGAGGCCGAGGCCTACGGTCTGTGGGAGTCCGTCAACTGGTGGTACAAGCACCTCGCCGAGTTCACCCTTCGCTGGGAAATGCCGATGCTCAGCCCTGAGGAGCAGCAGGCCGTGTTCCCGCTGCTGCAGCCGGTCATCGATGGGCTGGTGCCGGTCCAGCACTACCAGGAGCAGGACATGATCATCATCGGCACGCCCGAGGAGTGCTTGGAGAAGATCATCCGCTACGACGAGGTCGGTGTCGACGAGCTGCTCTGCTACGTGCAGTTCGGTGATCTCCCTCACGAGAAGGTGATGCGCAACCTGGAGCTGCTCGCAACTCAGGTCATCCCGAAGCTGGAGGCGCGCGGTCACCGCATCGACGCCACCGCGCGGATCTGACGCGTGACCCGGATGGACATGATCTCCGGTCTGCGCGACGCAGCCTCCCAGACGACCCGAGCGGTGCACGGTGAGCTCGCCGCGGCATTTTCGCTCGAAGGACGAACGGCAGTGGTCACCGGCTCGGCGACGGGTATCGGTCGCCAGACAGCCATCACGTTCGCGCTTGCCGGTGCCACGGTGGTGCTCGCCGACCGGGCCGAAGAGGCCTTGGCCGAGACCGCAGCGGCGGTCGAGGCGGTCGGTGGTACTGCACTCGTCGTACCGACCGACGTGTCGAGCAAGGAGGCCGTCGACGACCTCGCCCGTGCCGCCGTACGAGGCGGCGGTGGTCGCATCGACGTGTGGGCCAACGTCGCCGGCATCATCCGCAACGGGTTGGTGATGGACCTCACCGAGGCCGACCTCGATGCTGTCCTCGGAGTGAACCTCAAGGGCGTGATCTGGGGATGCGCTGCCGCGAGCCGGGTGATGAAGGCGGCCAAGCGCGGCTCGATCATCAACGTCGCCTCAGCCGGCGGCGAGATGCCCGCGCCGACCCTCGCCGCCTACGGTACGTCAAAGGCCGGCGTGATCCAGCTCGGGCGCATCGTCGCCACGGAGATGGGTCCGTACGGCGTGCGCTGCAACACGGTTGCGCCGGGCTTCATCGACACCCCGATGACCCAGCGCGGGTGGATGGACGCCGACGGAGTCGTGGACGATGCGCGGCGCGCGGCGATCGTCGATGTCCGCAGCGCCCAGTCGCCGCTCGCCACGATCGGCACGCCTCACGACATCGCCTACGCGATGCTCTACCTCGCAGCTGATGCATCGAAGTTCATGACCGGCGAAGTGCTTCGCCCCAACGGTGGAGTGCACATGCCATGACCGATCTCACCAACACCAACCTGCTCGGCGCGCCCGGCGATGTCTTCGGCCTGCGCGATCAGCCGGTCCTCGTCGTCGGCGGCGGCTCGGGCATCGGGCGAGCGACCGCGCTACTGCTCGGTCGCGTCGGCGCTCGGGTCGCAGTCGCCGACCTCGACCACGCCCGGGCGAGCGAGGTCGCCGCCGAGGTGGCAGCGCTCGGTGTGCAGAGCTTCGCCGTTGCCGGCAACGTGACCGATCCGACCGATGCCCAGCGAGTCGTCGACGAGGCCCACGCCGCGCTTGGCGGGCTGCACTCGCTGATCAACATCGTCGGCGTCGCGTCGTGGTCGGATTTGCTCAGCATGGACCTCGCGATGTGGGAGTCGGATCTGCGCAGCAACCTGACCCACCACCTCTTCGTCGGCCGGGCCGCCGCCCGGCACATGATCGCCGACGGCGTCGCCGGCCGGATCGCGATCGTGACGTCGATCAGCGGGATCTTCGGTGCGCCGAACCACGCTGCCTACGGAGCGGCAAAGGCCGGAGCGATCGGCCTGGCACGCAGTATGGCCAACGAGTGGGCGGTTCACGGGATCCGCGTGAACTCGGTCGCGCCCGACATCATCGCGACGCCACGGGTGATCGCGGGGTTCGTCGAACGTGGCATCAGCGACATGAACGCGATCGTCGCCGCCGACGGCGTCCCGATGGCGCGCTGGGGTACGCCCGACGAGATCGCCGGACCGCTCGTCTTTCTCGTCTCGGACCTCTCCGGATTCATCACCGGGCAGAACCTCGTCGTGGACGGCGGAACACAGGCGCGGTTCCCGCACGGCGGCCCGAAGCCGTTCACCCCCGAGGAGAGCTGAGCGCCGCTGCGACGGCGCTTCCGAACGCCCGAGCCAGCACGGCATGACCGTCGTCGCCAGGATGCACGCCGTCGGCCAGCAACGACGGGTCGACGATGTCCGCGCCGAGCACGAGCGTGATCAGGTCGTCGCCCGAGTCGATCAGGCGACGCGTCGCCGTCTCCATCGCGATCCGGATCTCGGCGTGGGTTGCGCCGAGCACGTTCGCCGTCGACTCGCCATCGGGGCGCGCGATGGGTGAAGCGACCACGATCGGCACGCCAGGGTGACCGGCGCGGACGAGACGCAGGAACGCCTCGGTGTTGGCCTCCATCTGCGCCACGGAGTGCGGGATTCGCGTCCAGCAGTTCGTGCCGTGGGTGATCGAGATGACGTCGAGGTCGCTCAACGAAGCGATCTGCTGCGCCGAGACCAGCTCGCCGCGGGCCGAACCGGCGTAGCCGTGGTTGATCATGTCGAGCCCGAACGTCCGCCCGGCGATCGCCGGCCAGGCGCCGGCTGGGCCGGATGCGATCCAGCCTTCGGCGATCGAGTCACCGTACGCGAGCCACCGTGGTTGGCGTGCGGCCGGCGCAACGGTGCCGGCGACGGCATCGACGGCGGTGATCGTCGGCCGCATCCCCTCGGGCAGGTACACGATCGCCCGATCGTCCGTGGCACCGCTGCCGATGTGCAGGCGGACCCGGCCGGCGCCGAACGCAGCCGGTTGCTGATCGACCAGGACGCCCGAACGCCAGACCGTGAACGTCGTGCCGGCACCCGGGCCTCGGTAGCCGAGCTGATCGGTCGCTGTCGAGTACGAGATGTCGATGGCAGTGGCGTCGCCGACGAGCTCGAGCCGCACGCCGACCGGCAGTGATGCCGTGGCCCACGTGTCGATCGGCAGCCGGCCTGCATCGGCGGGGTCGGCGCGTGGGTAGGTCACGCCGTTCCCGGCGCTCCAGGCCACGCCACGCAGGAACGGCTCGACGGATGCAGGACGCCCGATGTCGGTCATCGCCCGACGGTAGCCATCCGCCCCTCGCGCTCCGGGAGCCGAGCGCGCCGTTGTACAGTCGCCGGTGATGTTGCTGGGGATCACGAGGTCCACATTCACGACTCCTGACGCGCGCTCGGCGCGCACGGGTTCGGCCTGGGTGCACGGTCCGCTGGCCGACACCCTGCTCGGTTGGTGCTGGCTACCGGTCGCGCTGTTGATGCACGATGTCGAGTCCTCGATCACCCGCACCCAGGGGTTGATGGCGATCATCTTCCTGATCAGCTTCGCCCACCAGCCATTGACGCTCGGGCTGGTCTACGGCGACCGGGAGCAGTTCCGTGCACATCGACGGTTCTACATGTGGGTGCCGTTCGCGGCTGTCGTGCTGATCGCGATCGGACTCAACGTCAGCCTGACCCTCGTCGCGCTCACGGCCGGACTGTGGAACGCCGAGCACACCCTGATGCAGCGCTACGGCGTCCTGCGCATCTACGGGCGCAAGGCGGGTGACGATCACGGCCGGCTGGAGAAGCCGATGCTGATCACGTGGCTCGTCACCGCGCTGCTGTTCCTCGGCGCGTATGTCGACCTGCCTCGCCTGGCCCGCAAGCTCGGCGTCGACGGCACGAACCGGCGCAGCCTCGACATGCTGCAGTCAGCCAGCAGCGTCGCCACGGTGCTGTTCTGGATCGGCGCCGCAGCGTCGCTGGTGCTCGCAGTCCGGTGGGTCCGCGCGGAGCGCCTGCGGCCGGTGTCGACCGCGCGTCGGGCCAAGTGGATCTACGCCGCCGGCACGCTCGGTCTCGTCGTTGCGGTGATGGTCGACCCCCTCGCCGGTGTCGCCGGCTACGTGGCTGCGCATGCGATCGAGTACTTCGGCATCGTGCACAGCTCGCTCCACCGCCGTGCAGCAACCGGTGACGAGAGCATGATCGCCCGGGCGAGCGGAACCCGTTCGCGTCGTGTCGGGCTGTACGTCGCCTACTTCGGCGCGGTCGCGACGCTGATGTTCGTCACGCTGTCCGTCTCCGGGGGGCAGCTGTACGCCTATGCGATCCTGTTCTTCGGTGCGTTGCACATCCTCTACGACGGTTTCGTCTGGAAGCTGCGCCGACCGTCGGTCGCCGCCAGCCTCGGCATCACGGCACCGGTTCCTCCGCCGACATGACCGCGCTGTCGCGCTGCTGGTAGATCACACCGGCCAACACGAACGCGATGCCGATCACGTCCAGCACGGTCGGCGTCTCGTCGAGCGCGATGAACGCGATGAACGACGCGCTCACCGGAAGGAGCGCGAGCAGAAGGGCGAAGCGATGCGTCGCGATGCGGCGCATGACGTGCTGGTCGAGGCTGTAGCCGATCACCGAGTTGAGCAGGCCGACGGTGCAGCAGAGGATGAGCAATCGCGGCGCGGAGAACACGGCACCGCTCGATGGCGCGCCGAACGGCGTGAGCACGATGGCCCCGAAGACCAAGCCGACGCCGAGCCCGGCGAGGCCACGCTCCTGGCGGGCGACCCGTGAGCCGAGCACGATGTAGGCCGCCCACATCGTCGAGGCGCAGAGGATGAAGAAGACACCGAGTCCGTTGCCTCCGATCTCGACCCCCGACAGCAAGCAGACGCCGACGACCGCCAGACCGACAGCGATGCCGTTGCGCCTGGTGCGCCGCATCGCGGCGGCCACGGCGATCGGCCCGATGAACTCGATGGTCAGGCTCTTGCCGAGCTCCAGGCGATCGATGGCGAGGTAGAAGAACAGGTTCATCAGCGCGATCGAGACGCCGAAGACAGCGCTGGCCGCGAAGTCGGCACGTGTCCACCGTCGGTTGGCTGTCGTCGTGGTGCCGGTCGTCCGGGCCCGCCACGGCCACCACTGCCGCCAGGTCAGCGCGAGCAGCACGATCGCGGCGAACGACACCCGGATCCACGCCACGGTCGCAGGCTCGACCTCACCGAAGATCGACTTGGCGAGGATCGACCCGATGTTCTGGGAGATCCCGCTGAGGACGAAGATCGCCTCGGGGGAGAACCCGCCCGGGCGCGGTTCATCGGACTCGCGTTGTGACGCTCCGTCGTCGACCAAGGGGGCGGTACAGCGGCTCTCAGTCGAAGAGGTCGGGATCGGTGCGGCAGATCTCCTGCCACAACGGCGAGAAGCTGAACCAGCCGGCAAGCGGATAGCCCGTCTGCTTGCGGGTGTATTCGGCGTCGGCGTGGTCGATGTGGTGCGGCGTTCCGGCGGCCATCGCGAGAAGCTGGGCCTGGCAGCTGCGTTCCATCGAGATGAACCAGAACGCGGCCTCGTCGACCGTCTCGCCGACCGTGAACAGGCCGTGGTTGCGATGGATCGCAGCCTTACCGGTCGGGAACTTGCTGGCCAGTTCCTTGCCGGCCTCGATCTCGAAGACGACGGCGCCACCTTGCTCGGCGATGACTGTGTGGTCCTGGTAGAAGATGCAGGCGTCCTGGGTGATCGGGTCGAGGGGGATGCCCAGCGAGCTGAACGCCTTGCCGTTGACCGAGTGGCTGTGCGCTGCGGCGATGATGTCCGGGCGGGCCTCGTGGATCGCAGCGTGGATGACGAAGGCGGCGCGGTTCACCGGCTGGTTGCCGTAGACGACCTCGCCGGCGTGGTTGACCAGGATCAAGTCGCTGACGGTCATGTGGCGGAAGCTCTTGCCGAACGGGTTGACCCAGAAGCAGTCGGGGAACTCGGGGTCGCGGACGGTGATGTGCCCGGCGACGCCCTCGCCGAAGCCGAGCCGGCCGAAGATGCGCAACGCTCCTGCGAGCTTCTGCTTGCGCTCGAGCCGTTCCTCCTCGACGGTCGCGAACGTCTTCGGCAGCAGGTCGAGGCCGACTTGCCTGGGGGTCAGTTCGATGCCGTCGATGGTGCGGATCCCGGTGCCGGTTCCTGTTTCAGTCATGGCCATGCGTCCAGACTACGCCCGTGTCAGGATCTGTCCAGACGGGCCGGTGCCTGGTCGATGCCGGGATCGCGGGGTGCCGTCGGCGAGTGATGTGCGATCATCGGACATGCACACTGAGATCTCGCCGCCCTCGATCGCCCCGCCGGCTGCCAACTACGCGCACGCCGTCCTGGTGACGAACCCGTCGCGCACCCTGTACATGTCCGGCGTGGTCCCGACCCTGCCCGACGGCACGGTGCCGCAGAGCCTCCACGAGCAGACCGAGGCCGTCTGGGACAACATCGTCGCGATCCTCGCCGAGGCCTCGATGACGGTCACCGACATCGTGTCGATCACGACGTACGTGATCGACGGCGAGCCGCTGCCCGACATCATGGCAGTGCGTGACCGTGTGCTCGGCGGCCACCGCGTCGCGAGCACCCTCCTCGCCGTACCAGCCCTCGCCCGGCCCGCCTGGCGCCTCGAGATCGCCGTGATCGCCGCCGCCGACTGACGCTCGACGGGTCCCTCCGCCCAAGTTGACCGAGGTTCATTCGGGAACGAGTGCCGTGTGACGGGACGAGTCAGGGTTTCGATGGCGGCCTCGTTGCCGACCGGGACGATGAACACGATCAATCGGTCGATGCCGGCTTCGGCGAGTGCGGCGGTGATGTCGGCCGTGAGCTGCGGAGATGCGCCGATCGTGGTGAGCCGACAGTCCGACCATCGGCGCAGAGGGTTCAGGTTCCGGCACGCACAGATGTCGACGGCTACGATCGTCGGCGTGTCGAACCCTGGGCAGGTATGACGGGCCCCTCGCTCGCCACCGACGATGCTCCGACGTCCTCACGACTCGGTGCGGGATACTGGCGGCTCTGGACCGCGAGCACCATCTCCAATCTCGGTGACGGGATGTTCCTCGTCGCGTTGCCGCTGCTCGCGGCGCGCACGACCGACAACTCCCTGCAGATCTCGCTCGTCGCAGCGTTCAGCATGTTGCCCTGGTTGCTCGTGTCGTTGCACGCCGGCGCGATTGTCGACCGCTCCGACAAACGGCTGTTGCTGGTGTTCGGCGACATGTTCCGGGCCGTGCTCATCGGCGTGCTCGCCCTGGTCGTGGCCGCCGACGGGTTGCAGATCTGGATGCTGTGGATCACCGCACTCCTGCTCGGAACCGCCGAGGTCTTCTTCGACAACGCCGCGCAGGCGATCCTGCCTGCCGTCGTGGAGCCGCACCAATTGGAGAAGGCCAACGGCCGCCGCTACTCGGCCGAGATCACTGCGAACATCTTCGTCGGTACGCCCCTCGGCGGCGCCCTGTTCGCCGTCGCAGTGTGGTTGCCGTTCGGAGTCGATGCGCTGAGCTACCTCGCTGCGGCGATCCTCGTGATCCCGCTCCGTGGGGTGTTCAAGACGCCGGTCGATCCAGACGTTGCCCCGACCACTCTGACCGACGAGGTCCGCGAGGGCTTTCGCTGGTTGCGTGGCAGCCGGATCATGCTCGGCATGGCGGTGGCCCTTGCACTGACGAATCTCGGTCTCGGGATGACGCCGGGCCTGTTCATCTTGTACGTCGAGCAGGAACTGCACGTCGACGAGCGGTGGTATGGCCTGATGCTCGGCATCATGGCAGTCGGCGGCATCCTCGCCGGACTGACCGGTGACCGGATCATCACGCGACTGGGCAAGATCCAGACGCTCTATGTCACGGCGATCGGCTGGGTCGTGATCATGGCCACGATCGGTCTCTTTCCGGTGCTCGGGATCGTGATGGTGGCCGAGACGCTCGGCGTGTTCGCAGTGACGCTCTGGAACGTTGGCACGGTCTCGCTGCGTCAGCAGATCGTGCCGCAGACGATGTTCGGTCGGGTCAACAGCGTCTATCGCTGGTTCGCATGGGGTTCGTTGCCGCTCGGCGCAGTGCTCGGTGGCACCATCGCCCACAACTCGAACCAGCGCTACCCGTACCTCGGCGCAGCAGTGTGCATCGCGCTCGGCGTCGTCGTCATGACCCGCACCGTGAGCCAGCAGACCTTGGCAGATGCCGGCGGGCAGAACTGACCGTCTCGGGGATTCAGTCCTCGCGCTCCCAGCGGATGACGTCGGTGAGGCCGCCGCGCTCGACATCGAACACGAACCCGGCGATCACCTTCAGCTGCCAGAGGTAGGGCGTCGAGGACAGCAGATCGATGTCCTCCTGCAGTGCGGCCGCATGGTCGTCGATGGGGAAGAATCCGAGATCGGCGCCGGTGAAGTTGCGCAGTTCCTCGTCGGTCACGCCGGCCAGACCGCACTTGGTGTGCTGCATGACCACGACGGTGTCGACGCCGAGCACATGGGTGGACAGCGCCAGGCTGCGCAGCACGTCGTCGGTCACCCGACCGCCTGCATTGCGCAGCACATGGGCTTCGCCGAGGTGCAGACCGAGCGCGGCGAACACGTCGATGCGTGCGTCCATGCACGTGATGACGGCCAGATTCTGACTGGGCCGGGGATCGGCGACGACCGCTCGGGCTGCGGCGTAGGCCTCGTTGGCCGCAAGGAGTCGCGCAATCTGTGTCATAAGCCCTCCAGGTTGGTCTCGCAGCCGCCACCCCTGCAAGTCGCAGCTGAACTGGGAACGACATGACATCAGCCGCGGGTGATGGCGGCGCCGGCGCCGATGTCGGCGCGGTCGGCGGCGGACCGCCCAGCGTGCCATCCTTGCGCGTCGAGGCGTCGGTTGCGCATCGGCACGGTTTCGGGGAACGCCTCGGTGAACGCCGCATCCACGGCAGCGTCACGGTCGGCGAGGATCGGTACCAGCGACGAGCCGTAGTGCTGCTCGGCTTCTTCGGCGACTCGGTGCTGGGCGGCTTCGAGGCGCTCGCCGATGCGGTCCGCGTACGCCGTGAGGAACGCCCGCCGGAACGAAGGTGTGCTCGGTCGGCGGTCCCGGCTCGTGGCCTCGGCCGAGGCGCGGGTGGCCTGGACGAGCAATGAGGTGAACAGCAGATCGGTCAGCTGGAGGTCCACCGGAGTGCCGACGACGGTGCAGAACCCGACGTGGGGGGACCAGACGCTGCGCACACCGTTCACGTTCGCGATGACCGAGAGCAGCACGGCCTTTTCGTCGCCGTATGGGTTGTCGATGTGCACCCGCCGCGACTCGACGCCGAACCGCGCCGACGGGCCCTGCGCAGCTGACGCCAGCACGGCCGCATCGATGGAGTGGCGAGTCATCAGCTCCTGCGCCTTGGCCGAGAACGTCTCGGCCTCGGCGTCGAAGTTGGTCGCCTCGGCCTTGGCGAGCAGGGCCCGGATCAGCTTGAGCGCCTTGGCATCGACATCGCCCGTCCGCGCGACCGGGTTCGGGAACACTCCCTTGTTTGTGGCGCCCCACGCCGAGGGTGGGTCGACCAGTCGACCCAGCTTCGACGCAGTGAGGGTCGTCTTCAAGACCTGGAGGCCGCCGGCGATCGCGTCGTGCTCGTGCAGTCGTTCGACCTTGGACCACGTCGACAGCGGATCACCGTGACCGCCGACGATCACGCCGCGAGCTGGGTCGAACACGCCGAGATCGTCGAGTTGGCCGAGCCAGAGCAGTGGTGCTCGATCCGCCGCTCCGGTGGCCCGGGCATGGACTGCGAGGTGGGCGACAGCGAGCCGATGCGTTCGCTGAGTGTGGTCTCGGCGGATGACGTGGGCGACGTCGGCGGGCTGCCAACCGTTGTCGAGCATCAGCGTGAGGTTGCGTTGGATCAGTGCGTCGATGCGCTGCATCATCCGCCGCAGCGCAGCGGGATCGCCGGCCGAGCGGGCCTGATATTCGATGAACCGAGTCAGCACCTCGCGGTGTGCGGACGCGCCGATGTCCGAGGCCGCGGCGCTGACGAGAAGTCGGTCGAGGTCGGCGTCACCGAGATCGGCTGCGGGCTCGCCAGAGGGGGTTCGGTGCTGAGCAGCTCGACGCTGCTGAGCGGCCAGACGTTTCTTGTCGGCCCGTCGCTGTTGGTTGTTGCGGCTCATGTCGGCACTGTGGCAGAGGGGTGCGAGAATGCTGGAACGAACATGCGGAATTCGGTCTTAGTTGGCGTGCAGGATGCTGTTCAGGCCACCCCATTCGACGGAGCGGGGCAGCGCCTCGACCGCGCCGGACTGGCTGTTGCGACGGTAGAGCAGACCGCCGGCGCCACTCAGGGTCCGGGCCTTGACGACCGTTGCGCCATCGGACCCCTCGGACAGCAGCTTCACGAGGGTCCCCGCCGTGACGTACAGCCCGGCCTCGACCACACACTCGTCGCCGAGGCTGATGCCGATGCCGGCCTGGGCGCCGAGCAGGCAGCGCTCGCCGATGGTGACCTGCTCCTTGCCGCCGCCGGACAACGTGCCCATGATCGACGCCCCCCCGCCGATGTCGCTGCCGTCTCCGACGACGATCCCGGCGCCGATGCGGCCCTCGACCATCGACGCGCCGAGGGTGCCGGCGTTGAAGTTGCAGAAGCCCTCGTGCATGACCGTGGTGCCCTCGGCCAGATGGGCGCCGAGTCGCACCCGGTCGGCATCGGCGATGCGCACACCGGACGGCATCACGTAGTCGGTCATGCGCGGGAACTTGTCGACGCTGTGCACCCCGAATGCCACCCCGGCGATCCGGGCCCGCATCTGAACGGCGTCGAGCGTGGCGACCGCAACCGGGCCGAGGTTCGTCCAGGCGACGTTCGTCAGCAGACCGAACTGGCCGTCGAGGTTGATCGTGCGCGGCCGACGCAGACGGTTCGAGAGCAGGTGCAGGCGCAGATAGACGTCGCTCGCGTTCGTCGGCGGTGCGTCGAGGTCGATCTCGAGCTCGACCATCGATGTGGTCACGTCACGGATGGCGTCGCTGCCGACCAGCGCCGCCAGATCATCGCTGCCGGCCGGCGCTGGTGCGGGAGCCGTGCCGAGACCGAGCTGCGGGAACCAGGTATCGAGCACCGTGCCGTCAGCGGCGATGGTGGCGACACCACGTCCCCACGCTGTGCTGTCCGACGTTTCGCTCATTCCACGGCTCCTCGTTCAACGGCCCACCCCGGTGAGCGCAGTCATTGATGGTACTTCTGGAGGCTCGCGGATCACCCGTGATTCTCTCGCGCCGTGGCCTGAATTGCAGCTGCCCGCACCCCCCGCCCCCTCTGCCGACTGTCACA
Source organism: Actinomycetes bacterium (assembly GCA_025351965.1). Lineage (GTDB taxonomy): Bacteria > Actinomycetota > Acidimicrobiia > Acidimicrobiales > Ilumatobacteraceae > WLMZ01. Next base: position 14,019 of record JANXUX010000003.1, read on the forward strand.
CCCCGTGTGCATGATGATGGACATGAAGTCAGCGCTGGACACGATTCATGAGGGAACCACCGCCCTCGCGTCTGCTGATGTCGTGCAGTCACGGCTCCTGGCGGAGGCGGACCGGCATCAGATCTGGAAGGTCTCGGGTCACCGGTCGATCGAAGAGTGGCTGGCAGCACACGGAAAGACCACCCTCGGGGCGGCTGGACGGCAGAAGCTCGGGGCGGCACTGGGGAAGTCGAAGGAGCTGGCGGATGCGGTGGACAACGGTGAGATCTCTCCCGACGCCGACGTCCTCGAGGCACGCACACCCGGCGCCGGCCGAACCAGCACCGGCGAGATCATCCCGGCCGAGATCGTGCGTCGGATGTGCACCAACGCCAACATCGTCCGCCAAGGGCGACGTCCAGCTCCATGGCGACGCCGACAACCTGTCGATGACCCTGCCCGACGGCCGGACGGTTCCGCTGCCCGCACGCGGACCCACTGCGCAGCGCGCCGCTGCGTGAACCATGTGCCGTGTGTGCCGTGTGTGCCGTATGAGACGTGCGGCTACAGCACCTCGGGACGCAGGGTGGGGAAGAGAATGACTTCCTTGATCGAGGAGACTCCCGCGAGCATCATCGCGACGCGGTCCATGCCGACGCCGAGGCCGCCCGTCGGGGGCATGCCGTACTCGAGGGCGCGGATGTAGTCCTCGTCGACACCGGTCGCTTCGTCGTCGCCGGCGTCCTTGGCGGCCTGCTCGTTCTCGAAGCGCAACCGCTGCTCGACAGGGTCGTTGAGCTCGGAGTAGCCGTTGGCGAACTCGCGCCCGACCATGAACAGCTCGAACCGCTCGGTGAGGAACGGATCCGTCCGGTCGACGCGGGCGAGCGGGCTGATCTCGACCGGGTGGCCGGTCACGAACGTCGGATGGATGAGCAGGTGCTCCGACGTCGCCTCGAACAGCTCCTCGATGATCTTGCCCGAGCCCCACCGAGGTGCGCACTTGACGTCGTACTTCGCGGCCAGCTCGCGCAGCTGCTCCACCGGCTGCGACGGATGGACCTCGACCCCGGTGGCCTCGGCAACGAGATCGATCATCCGCACCTGCCGCCATGGCTGGCTGAGATCGACCATCTCGCCGCCGAGATCGACGACGGTCGTGCCGAGCGCATCACGAGCCGCATTGGTGATGAGCTCCTCGGTGAGCGCGATGATGTCGCTCACGTCGGCGAAGGCCTGGTACGACTCCATCATCGTGAACTCGGGATTGTGTCGGGTGCTCATCCCCTCGTTGCGGAAGATGCGCCCGATCTCGAAGACCCGCTCCATCCCGCCGACGATCAGCCGCTTGAGGTGCAACTCCAGCGCGATGCGCAGGTACAGATCGAGGTCGAGGGTGTTGTGGTGGGTGATGAACGGACGGGCGTGGGCGCCGCCGGCCTCCATGTGCAGGACCGGCGTCTCGACTTCGATGTAGCCGTGGTCGGTCAGCGTCTTGCGGAAGCTGGAGATCATTGTGTGGCGGATCTGGAAGGCCCGCCGCGCTTCCTCGTTGACGATCAGGTCTGCGTAGCGCTGGCGGAACCTGGTGTCGGTGTCGGTCAGGCCCTTCCACTTGTCCGGGATCGGGCGCATCGCCTTGGCGAGCAGGACCATCGACCGGACTTTGATACTGAGCTCGCCCGTGCGGGTCGCCATGACCACGCCCTCGACACCGATCCAGTCACCGAGGTCGAGGTCCGCGATGGCGACGAACGCGTCTTCGCCGACGACGGCCTTGGAGATGAACAGCTGGATCTGATCGCTGCGGTCACGGAGGTTGGCGAAGATCAGCTTGCCGCCGTCACGCTTGAGCATCATCCGCCCGGCGACGCTGACATGCACGTCGGTCTCGGTGCCGGCCTCGATCGTGCCGTGCTCGGCGCGCACCTCGGCGAGGGTGTGCGAGCGGTCGAAGCGGTACGGGTAGGGCTCCTGGCCGGAGGTGCGGATCTCGTCGACCTTGGCGAGGCGCTTGGCCTTCTCCGCAACGAGCCCGCTTCCGGTGAGGGTGTCGTCGATGATCTCGTCAGGCGTCTCGTTCACAGGGCTGCCACGGTATCCGATCGACCCCGCCGCTTCCCCGGTGTTCTGGCTCGTCCGACGGTGGTGCGGGTACATCGCGTCACATCTCGCCTAGCGTGCGAGCGCATGATGAAACGATCGCTGGCTGCCCTCGTCGGGGCAGTGGTCCTTGCCACGTCGTTGACCGGAGCCGCTGCTGACGGGCCGATCGACACGATCGCCGGCGGAGCCACGGTGTCGGCACAGGCGACGTGGTCCCACGCACCGATCGACGTGGTCAACATCTACAACCGCTCGAGTGAGCTGACCAACGACGTCGCGGCGCGGGCGATCTCGGCTGCCGAGGCGGTCCACGCAGCGTGGGCATTCGGCCGGGGGAGCAGCGTGGGTGTCGCTGCCGTGCGTCGTAACGACGCCCCGGTCCAGGTGGCGCCGACCGGATTCATGTACCCGATGAGTGTGAGCGCGCTGCCCGCGACTGCTGTCGGGCCGATCATGGGCAAGGACATCGCAGGGATCATCGGCCGGGGCTACATCATCATGGGCAAGACCACTGCGGACCTCCGTGGCGCAGCGATCGGCGACACGGTCGATTTCGTGTCGGCCGGTGGATCCGTGGCCCGACTCACGATCGGGCTGGTGGCACAGGACTCGGACATCGGCGGGACCGAGGTGCTGATGTCCACCGAGATCGCCTCGGCACTCGGGGTCGCGCTGAACACACGCATCCTGCTGTGGGGTTTCGATTCGCGCGACGCGATCGAGCAGTCACTCGCGAACGTCGGGCTCACCCAACGCCTCGACGTCCGTGTCCGGCGCAGCTGGGACGCGTTCGACCCGGACTCCCAGATCAGCATGTCCGTCACCAAGGCCCAGCTCGGTGAGTTTGCATTCCGGGTCAACGCCAACGGCGCCGACGTCACCGTCACCGGTGACTGGGAGGCTGCACACATGGCGACGTCGCGCGAGCTGCTCAGTGCTGCCATCCCGATCCGCGCCCGCTGCAACCTCGCGGTCCGCGGCGACCTGATGGCGGCGCTCGACGAAGTCGCCCAGGCAGGGCTCGGCGCGCAGATCGACGTCGTCAACGCAAACACCTACGGCGGTTGCTACTACCCGCGGTTCAACCGGATCAGCGGCGATCTCGGATTCCTGTCGCGTCACTCGTGGGGCCAAGCGCTCGACACGAACACCGTGCAGAACGCGCAGGGGACGACGCCGAAGATGAACTGCGACGTCGTGCGCATCTTCCGTAAGCACAACTTTGCCTGGGGCGGCAACTTCTTGACCCCCGACGGAATGCACTTCGAGTGGGTCGGCACCCGCCGTGACCAGTACCAGTATCCGTCGCGGTTCTGCCCCAACCTGCCGGCCGTGGCGGGTACGCAGTCGGGTCCTGGTTCGGCGGCCGTGCGCCCACCCGTCGGGTTCGCGACGATGCTCGCCGACGACGGCTTCGACGGCGAGTGAGTCGACGCAGCCGACGTCTGGCTGCATCCCGGGCGGCTGAATCGGCCGACCGGTAGCCTCAGCGATCGTGGCAACCAAATTTGTGATCATCGGTGGCGGTCCGGCCGGGAATGCCGCGGCGACCCACGCCGCCCGTCTCGGAGCCGAGGTCACCATCGTCGAGCGTGACGTGATCGGTGGCGCCGCGCACCTGTGGGACTGCATCCCGTCCAAGACGATGATCGCGACCGGCGGCGCGATGAGCTTCACCCGTCGCATCGGCGGGATGGGCCTCGAGAAGCAGGATGTCGAGGTCGACATCGAGGCGCTCACGGAACGAATCGACGACATCAAGGGTCGCCTCGGGCGCAACACGACTCGGCTGCTCGAAAGTCAGAACGTGCGGATGATCGCCGGCTCGGCGCGTCTGCTCGATGCGCACCGGATCGAGGTCACGACCCCGACCTCTGTCGAAGTGCTCCAAGCCGACGCGATCCTCGTCGCAACGGGATCGCGTCCGCGCATTCCCGACTGGTGTCATCCCGACGGCGAGCGCATCCTCACCACCCGTGATTGCTACCCGCCGAAGGAGTTCCCGACGAGCATCACCGTTGTCGGCTCGGGCGTGACCGGTGTGGAGTTCGTGCACATGTTCTCCAGCTTCGGCGCTGCAGTGACCCTCGTCGTGAGCCGGCAGCAAGTTCTGCCGAACAAGGATCCCGAGGTCGCAGCGGTTCTCGAGGACGACTTCCTCCAGCGTGGCGTACGGCTACTGAAGGGCGCCCGCGCCACCTCGATCGAGCGCATCGGCGGCGAGGTCGTGGTCAGCTGCGACGACGGCCGTATCGTGCGCAGCAGCCACGCCGTGCTGGCGATCGGCTCCGTGGCGAACACCGACGGCCTCGGTCTCGAGGCAGCCGGGGTGGATGTGGACGGCGGTTACGTCACGATCAACCGTCACTGCCAGAGCAACATCAGCCACATCTACGCAGCGGGCGACGTCAGCGGCAAGCTGCCGCTCTCGTCGGTCGCGAGCATGCAGGGCCGCAAGGTCGCCGAGCACGTGATGGGCCTCTCCAAGGTGTCCCACCGCCATCTCGACTACGACAAGGCAGCCTCGGCGATCTTCACCGAGCCCGAGATCGCCGACGTCGGCCTGGCCGAGACGGAGGCGTTCGCCGAGGGCCGCAAGATCCGCGTCACCAAGGTGCCGTTCAGTGCGACCGCAAAGGCGCTGATCAACAACGATTCGCGCGGCTTCGTGAAGATCGTGTCTGATCCGGCAACGGGCGTCGTCCTCGGTGGATCGATCGTCGGTCGTCACGCCGCCGAGCTGATCAGCGTGATCGCGCTCGCTGTCACGGCGCACTTGAAGGTGAGCGACATCGTCGAGAGCCTTCTCGTGCATCCGGCGCTGTCCGAGGCGCTCGCCGAGGCTGCCGAGTGAGCCTCGGCGGAGATCTCGAACAGGCCCGACAGAACGAGGCCCTCGGCCTGCCCGCCGGCGTCCGCCTCGCAGCGATGTGGAAGCGGGTGCTCGCCCAGATCCTCGACCAGCTGATCGTCATCGTTCCGGTCGTGGTCGTTGCAGTGCTGCTCGGGGTGCGCAACGCGAACGATGTCGCCGTCCACCAGTTCGCGATCAACGTCGCGGTCGTCTTTTCGGTGTTCACCTACGAGTTCGTGATGGTCGCCCTGTGGGGCCGCACCGTCGGCAAGTTCGCGCTCGGCACCCGGGTCGTGCGCATCGACACCGGCGAGCACCTGCTCTGGTGGTCGTCGGCGATCCGCGCCCTGGTCCCGCTCGCCGCCGGGGTGGTCCCGGGGGCGGGGATGTTCCTCAGTCTGGTGATCTACGCCTCGGCGTTCTTCGATCGCCGCCACCAGGGCTGGCATGACCGTGCCGCCGGCACGATCGTCGTCGACGCCCGCTGACGCGGCGAGTCGGCGGCGGATCCGCAGCCGAGACGAACCGCGCCCTCAGGTGCGCCTCGTCCCGCCACGTGGGACCACAGCGCCCCGAGGGCGCGAAACGTCCCGGCTGAAATCTGTCAGGTCAGTGACGCAGCCAGGTCGGCGACGCAGCCACGTCAGCGACGCAGCCAGGCCAGTGACGCGTCACTCGATGACGACGACGACGTCGCCGGCACCGACGGTGACGCCGGCGGTGACCTTGATCTCTTTGACCACGCCGCTCTTCTCGGCGGCGATCTGGTTCTCCATCTTCATCGCTTCGAGGACGACCACCGACTGACCTGCCTCGACCTGCTGGCCGACCTCGACGAGGACCTTGACGATGGTGCCCTGCATCGGTGCGGTCACGTCGCCGCTGCCGGCGCCGGCAGCACCTGCAGCCGCCGATGAACGAGCCGGCTTCTTCGCTGTCGCCGCAGCCTTGCCGACGGCGACCACGGCCTGCTCGGGAACCCACATCTTGACATCGAAGCGCTTGCCGTTGACCTCGACCGTGGTGTTGCGCTGCACGAGCGGACCCGACTCGTCGCCCTCAGCCGGTACCGGGGCCGCAGGTGCCTCGATGCCGCTGAGATCGAGGACTTCCTCGACCCATTTGGTCGAGTGCTGCATTGCATGGAAGTCGGGGTGGTTGAGGATGGCCAGGTCGGCCGGGATCGTGGTGGCGACGCCCTCGACGACCATCTCGTTGAGCGCACGGACCGTACGCGCGATGGCCGTCTCACGATCCTTGCCCCAGACGATGAGCTTGCCGACGAGGTTGTCGTAGTACTGGCTGATCTCGTCGCCTGCCTCGTACCCGCCGTCGAAACGGACACCGAAGCCGTCGGGCGTGGTGAGCTTGGTGATCCTTCCAGGGCTCGGCAGGAACTTGCCGCCGGCCGGGTTCTCGGCATTGATCCGGATCTCGATGCTGTGGCCGTAGCGGCGGGCCGCGACCTCTTCTTGCGTCATCGGCAGTGCTTCGCCGCTGGCGACGCGGATCTGCCACTCGACGAGGTCGATGCGAGTGATCTCCTCCGACACCGGGTGCTCGACCTGGAGGCGGGTGTTCATCTCGAGGAAGAAGAAGTCGCCGTCCTGGTAGATGAACTCGACCGTGCCTGCGTTGTAGTAGCCAACAGCCTTGGCGACCTTGATCGCAGCCTGGCCCATGGCCTCTTCGACACCGTCGGGCAGCGCTGTGGCGGGTGCCTCTTCGACGAGCTTCTGGTGACGGCGCTGGGCCGAACAGTCGCGAGTGCTGATCCACACGACGTTGCCCTGCTGGTCGCCGACGAGCTGCACTTCGATGTGGCGGGGCCAGGTGAGGTAGCGCTCGACGTAGACCTCGTCGCGACCGAAGTAGGCCTTGGCCTCGCGTTGCGCGCTGTCCATCGCTTCTTGCACCTCGGCGGCCGACTGGACGACTTTCATGCCGCGACCACCACCACCGAACGCGGCCTTGATCGCAATGGGCCAGCCGTTCGAGTTGCCGAACTCCATGATGTCGGCCGAGCTCTGCGCGAACTCGGTGGTACCGGGAACGATCGGGGCACCACCTTCGAGCGCTGCCTTGCGGCTGCTGACCTTGTCACCCATCACGTCGACCGCCGACGCAGGCGGTCCGATGAAGGCGACACCGATGTCGGTGATGGCCCGGATGAAGTCGGGGTTCTCGCTGAAGAAGCCGTAACCGGGATGGACGCCGTCGGCGCCGCTGAGCTTGATCGCGTTGAGGATCGCCTCGGTGTTGAGGTAGCTCTCCGCTGCCGTCTGGCCGCCGAGGGCGAACGCTTCGTCGGCGAGGCGCACGTGGAGGGCGTTGCGGTCGAGCTCGGAGTACACCGCCACAGTGGCGATACCCAGCTCTCGGGCGGCCCGAATGACTCGGACGGCGATCTCTCCACGGTTGGCGATCAGGATCTTCTTCAGCACCCGCACATGATGGCCGGTCGGGCGCCTCCGGTGCCAACTGCGCGGACGCAGGCGTCGATCTCGCCGACCGGGCGATCAGGGGTCGCGTAGCCTCTCTGGCATGGCACAGCGCTGGCAGGTCGATTGGGTGGCCGAGACCGGATCGACGAACGCGGACATGCTCACCGCAGGGGTGGCCGGCGCGCCGGACCGATCGGTGCTCGCCGCTGATCACCAGACCGCCGGGCGTGGCCGCCTCGATCGCCGCTGGGAGGCGCCGGCCGGGTCGAACCTGCTCGCCAGCCTGCTCCTGCGCGACATCCCCCAGCACCCGCACGAGTTGACCCAGCGCGTCGCGCTCGCCGCGCTCGCCGCCTGCCGCGACGTCGCAGCAGTGGACGCGACGCTCAAGTGGCCGAACGACCTACTCGTCGACGGTGTCAAGCTCGCCGGTGTCCTCGCCCAAGCGGGATCGTCCGACGCCGGCCCGTTCGTGGTCGTCGGCATCGGCCTGAACGTCGGGTGGGCGCCGCAGGGGGCGGCCCGCCTCGGGGACACGGTGACGCCGCGGGCGGTGCTGATGGGCTTGCTCGACGCCTACGACGCGCTGCCGCCCGATCTCACAGCGCTGTACCGCGATCACCTCGGCACGATCGGCCAGGAGGTCCGGGTCGAGCTGCCGGGCGGGCGGTTCGTCACCGGCCGGGCGCTCGACGTCGAGGCCGACGGCCGCCTCGTCGTACTCGACGACTGCGCCATCACCCATCGCATCGACACCGGCGATGTCGTGCACCTGCGCCCCGCCTGACCCGCCGAAGAACGAGGGTGCGGAACGAGGGTGCGGAACGAGGGTGCCGGTACCGGCACTCGAGCGGCCACTACCGTCAGGGATCGTGCAGATCGCACCATCCGCCCTCGAACCAGCGCCACCACGCTCGCCGTCGGGTCCACCACGTGGCCCGGGTGAGCTGTCGCGCGCCTCGTCGGTACCGCGCCGCAGGCCCCAGCGCGCCCTCACATTCTTGGTGCTGATGGTGATCGTCGCCGCCGCCGGTGCCGCTGGGGTGCTGCGCACCGCTCAGCAGCAGGTCGACCGGATCGCGCGTGTCGACGGGCTCGATGCGGTGCTCAGCCCCTCGAACCCGAACGTCGAGAACTTCCTGCTCGTTGGTTCGGACAGTCGTGCCGGGGCCGATCCATCGGACCCGGATTTCGGGGCGATCGGGGGAGCTGCGGACGTCACCGGCAACCGCAGCGACACGATCATGATCCTGCGCCGCGACAAGCAGAACGGCTCGGCTTCGCTGCTGTCGCTCCCGCGCGACCTCTGGGTCGACATCCCTGGGCGCAAGAACAAGAGCCGGATCAACGCGGCCTATCAGGACGGACCGGCGGTGCTGATCGAGACGGTGCAGAGGCTCGGTATCCCGGTTCAACACTACGTCGAGATCGACTTCCAGGGCTTCAAGGCACTGGTCGACGCGATCGGCGGTGTCCAGGTCTGCGCGTACACCGCCATCCGTGACACCCACACCGGCCTCTACGTCGCCGAGCCCGGGTGCCACGTCCTCGACGGGCTGCAGGGGCTCGCGTATGCGCGCAGCCGGCACTTCGAGACCTACGACCAAGCGACCGACACATGGACCGAGGATCCGACATCGGACCTCGGCCGGATCAAACGCCAGCAGCTGTTCATCAACACCGCCCTCCAGGGGGCGTTGGCCAAGGTCAAGGGTGACCCGCTCAGCGCCGGCGACGTGCTGGTCTCGAGCACCGGGGCGCTGAAGCTGGACTCGGGGCTCGACGTGCTCGGCGCCGCCGGAGCGTTGCGGGACGCGGTCGGCAGCGGTCTGGCGCCGTTCTCTCCCCCGGTCGTGGGCAAGACGATCAACGGCAATGCCGTCCTGCTGTTCGGCGACGGTGCCCAGGCGTACATCGACTACTTCGCCGGCGTCAGCAGTACGCCGCCTGTTCCCGCCTAGTCTGTGCCCCGTTTGCTCGAACGAGTCGGAACGGTGACCAGACTGTGAACCAGATATGAAAGCACTCATCCTCGCCGGCGGCGCCGGGACACGACTCCGTCCAATCACCCACACGAGCGCGAAGCAGCTCGTGCCGGTCGCCAACAAACCGATCCTGTTCTACGGCATCGAGGCAATGGCCGCAGCAGGGATCAAGGAGATCGGCATCATCGTCGGCGACACCCGGGCCGAGGTCATGTCGACCGTCGGCGACGGCGGCCAGTTCGGTGTCGCCGTCACGTACATTCCCCAGGACGCCCCGCTCGGGCTGGCCCACTGCGTGCTGATCGCCGAGGAATTCCTCGGCGCCGACGACTTCGTGATGTACCTCGGCGACAATCTGCTCGAGCAGGACCTGAGCGCCTTCGTCCATGCCTTCGAGACCGCGCGCAACGGGGCCGAGCCGCCCACAGCGCAGATCCTGCTCAAGCAGGTCCCCGACCCGCACCGCTTCGGAATCGCCACCCTCGATGCGAACGGCAACGTCGTCCACCTCGTCGAGAAGCCGGCCGACCCGCCGAGCAACCTCGCCCTCGTCGGCGTCTACCTTTTCGACAAGACGATCCACACCGCGGTCGCCTCGATCGAGCCGTCACCGCGTGGCGAGCTGGAGATCACCGACGCCATCCAATGGTTGATCGACCAGGGCTACCGCGTCCGGACCGAGCTGCTCAGCGGCTGGTGGATCGACACCGGCAAACTCACCCCTCTGCTCGAAGCCAACCGCTTGCTGCTGGAGAAGATCGAGACCCGTCTCGACGGTTCGGTCGACGAGGCCTCGGCGATCGACGGTCGAGTCATCGTCGAGGCCGGGGCGGTCGTGATCAACTCCACCATCCGCGGGCCGGTGGCCATCGGCGCCGGCGCACGTATCGTCGACAGCTTCATCGGACCGTTCAGCGCGATCGGTGACGACTGCATCATCACCAACAGCGAGGTCGAGCACTCGGTGATCATGGCTCGCAGCACGATCACCGACATCCCCCGCCTGGAGGACAGCCTGATCGGCCGCGAGGCCGTGGTGGTCCGCACCCAGAAGCGGCCTCGCGCCGCACGTCTGATGATCGGCGACCACTGCCAGATCGACGTGGAATAGTCAGATCGACGTTGAGTAGGCAAATCGACGTGGACGAGCCGGATCGACGTCGAACGACACAGAAGAGGAACATCGAGGGACATGCCGAACATCTATGAGAGTGACATCATCTCGGGCGTGTGG
>JANXUX010000016.1 GCA_025351965.1 Actinomycetes bacterium
GCGGATCTCCACGGCGATTTTGTAACCGGTCTGGGAGGCGGCGAACAGTGCCTCGGTGACGGCGTCGTCGAGCGCGACGGCGTCGATCTCGAGCACGACCCGTTCGCTGGGCAGCGCGAGGTATGCGCCGCGGCGCACGAAGTCGCCCGACACGTTGACGAACGCCACTCCGGTGGCGCCGACGAGCGTGTTCAGGCCCCACTCCAGGATCGCCGACTCGGCCACGGCCGCAGTGGCCCGGTCCACGTCGACGAACACGGCCGCGACGACATCGTCGTGCCGGTAGAGCAGCTCGTAGCCGTGCACGCTGCCGCGAGCATCGATGATCGGTTGTCGTCCGAGAAACCTCGTCATCATCCGCTCCCGTGTGTCAGGACATGTGCCGGTGCCGGTGACGGTCCGGGCATCTGGGCTGGCGGGCACGGAGGCTGGGCGTGCGCCGGGTCAGATCGCGGCGGGCAGCAGGCGGTTGACGTTCTCGTAGAAGAAGTAGAGGACGATCACGAACGGCACGATGCCGACGGCGATGCCGATGAAGGCGTTCCGCCGCCACTTGGCGATGCGATAGGCGCCGTACCACACGAGTGCGAACAACAGACCCCACAGCGCCACCTGCGCGAAGGCGGCCGAGTCGTCGAACCAGCCGGCATCGAACGCATCGTCGGCGAACTGCACGGCTGGGTCGATCGAGCTGACCGTGGTGGCTGCCGTCGCTGCCGCCGAGGTGGTGGTGACCCCTCCCGACGACGGCGTGGTGACCGCCGCAGCCGGCTCGGTGACGACGGGCAGGGTGCCGCCGGCTGGCGTGCCCTCGGTCGAGACCGGCTCCTCGTCGGGCAGGGTCGTGTCGAAGGTGCTCGCGCCGTCGCCCTCGCCGTAGTAGATCGACGCCTCGCCGACAGGAGAGCCACGCGTCGGATCGAGTGCAGCGTGGATGACGAGCCGTTGCGCCGAGGTGAACTTGGGTGTGCACGTGATCAACGTCAGCGTTGCCTTGGTCGGGTCCGAGTCCGTGACGACCTGGTAGTCGCTCGGGCTGACGACGACGGAGTCGGTGACGAGGTAGACGTAGGCGTCGCCGAGGATCGTGCGAATCTCGATCTCGTCGCCGGGCTGGAGCTGGTCGAGGTTCTCGAAAGGGGCGAGATGGGTCGTGCGGTGGCCGGCGAGCGCGGAGTTGCCGAGCTGGCCAGGCAACGGCGTGTTCGGGAAGTGCCCGACACCATCGGACAGGTTCTGCTTGCTGACTCCGGCGACGATGTAGAAGTCGAGGTCGATCTTCGGGATTCGGATCTCACCGAGGCTGTCGCCCGGCTGCACGTTGCCGTAGATCTGCGGAACCGGCTCGATCGAGCTCGTCGTGGTGACGTCGGCCGGCAGCGTGGTGGCTGTCGGATCGGAGCCCGGTGCGGTGGTGGCCGTGGTGTCCGTGACCGCCACGGTGGTGCTGGTCGGCGGCGCGATGGTGTCGGGCGTGATGCCGAGCCCGTCGAGTTGTTCATGGAACTGGCTCTTCAGCTGGTCCTGGGCCCGAGCGGTTTGGATGCCGGTTCCCCAGAGCTGGTACGCGACGAAGCCGAACATCAACAGACCGAGGCTGATCAGGGCGCGGCCGACGTGACCGACCGCCCAGCGCCAGTCGTGCGGCTCCTTCGGACGATCCCAGCGACTGATCCGCTTGCGCTTCTGCTGTGCGGCGGCGACGCCCGGGGGCGTCATGCTGCCCGGTTCCTGAAATGAAGGTGTGTCCGCCACGGACTGCGACGATAGCGCCGCCGGCCATGCAACTCCTGGCACACCAGGTAGTTCGACCTGGGGTGGAGGAGGTACCGGGCAGCTCGGATGGGTAGCGTCGGAATCGCTCCATGGAAACGGTCGTGCAACTCTCGAACGCAGTGGCCGTGCTGGGACAGTTCCCGGTCCTGGCCGGTGCGAACCTGACGGTGCAGCGCGGTGAGATCGTGCTCCTCCAGGGACCGAACGGTGCCGGTAAGACGTCGCTGCTGCGGCTGTTCGCCGGCCTGTTGCCGCTCGCCCGAGGCGAGGGCACCGTGCTCGGCTGCGATCTGCGCACCAATCGCGAGTCGGTCCGCAAGCGGGTTGGTCTGCTCGGTCACGCGAACGGCCTGTACAACGATTTGAACGTCACCGAGAACGTCCGTTTCTGGGGTGCGACAGTCGGGGCATCGGCGGCCGAGGTCGATGCCGCGATGCAGCGTATGGGCCTTGCCCAGCGCCTGGCCAAGGTGCCGGTGAGCCGGCTGTCCGCCGGTCAGAAACGCCGAACAGCGCTCGCCTGTCTGGTCGCCCGTCGCGCCGAGCTGTGGCTGCTCGACGAGCCGCATGCGGGCCTCGACGCTGCCGGCCGTGACGAACTCGACGCAACGCTGCGCGAGGCCACGTCGGCCGGAGCGACGATCATCGTCGCCAGCCACGAGTTGGAGCGCGCCGGCGCCCTGGCCACCCGCTTGGTCGAGGTCGTGGGCGGACAGATCCGCGAGAGCGGCGCCGGCTGATGTTCCGCATCGCGAGACTCGTGGCCGCCAAAGATCTGCGCATCGAGCTGCGCAGCCGCGTCGTCACCAATCAGGTCCTGCCGTTCGCCGTGATCGTGATGGTGATGTTCGCGTTCGCGTTGAACACCGATGAGATCGTGACGCGCGTCGCTCCAGGCCTGGTCTGGTTGGCGACCCTGTTCAGCTTGCTCACCCTGGTCCAGCGGTCGTTCGCGATCGAGACATCCGACGGGGCGATGGACGCGATGCGCTCGGCGGGCGTCGATCCGGCCGGCCTGTTCCTCGGCAAGGCGTGTGCGCTCGCCGCGCAGTTGGCCGTCCTGGAGGTCGTCCTGCTCGCTCTCGCTGTCGTGTTGTACAGCGCGAAGTTGCACCCGGGCGGGGTGGTGCTCTTGGTCACCACCTTCCTGACCGCGACCACTGGACTCGCGCTCGTCGGTACGCTCTACGGTGGCCTTGCTGCCGGAGTTCGAGGACGGGAGACGTTGCTCCCACTCCTCTTGCTACCGGTGGTGGCGCCCGTGCTGATTGGTGCCACACGCGCAACGGAAGCTGCGCTCGGAACCGGTGGCGCGGTGGTTGCAGATGGTTGGCCGTGGTTGGGCCTGCTGGGAGTCTTCGTCGCACTGTTCAGCGTCGGCGGCACCTTGGCGTTCGGCCCCCTGATCGAGGAATGAAGACGATGACGGACAATGCAGTCACCCATCAGCAAGTGGTCGGGACCCGACCGATTGCACCGCCGGCCGGTCGTGAGGCGAAACCCTCAACGCCCCTCGACACCGCAAC
>JANXUX010000026.1 GCA_025351965.1 Actinomycetes bacterium
CGCGCCACCGCCACCGCCACCGCCACCACCGCCGCCACCACCGCCGCCATCACGCACCGCGGGCGCAATGTGCGCGCCAACGCCACCGCCGCTACCTACCGGCTGTCGATGGTGGGACGAAGCGCGCCCTCGGGCGTTGGGGGTCCCGCCCAGCGGGACGACAGCGAACCGAGGGCGCGGAATGTCCCATTGCATGCGCCCGGTGCGAGCAACAACGTCAACTGCGTCAGGCGAGGCTGACGAGGTCGAGCCAGTCCTGGTTGAAGAAGTCGACCTGGCCATCAGGCATCAGCAGGACCTTGGTCGGCTTGATCTGCTCGACGAACTCGGTGTCGTGGCTGACGAACACGATGGTGCCCTTCCAGCCGCTGAGCGCGTCGGCGACAGCCTGGCGGCTCGGCGGATCGAGGTTGTTGGTTGGCTCGTCGAGCAGGAGCAGGTTGTTGCGGCCGACCATCAGCGACGCGAGCGACAGCTTGGTCTTCTCGCCGCCACTGAGCGTGCCGCTCTCCTGGAAGACCTTCTCGCCCATCAACCCGAACATGCCGAGCATGCCGCGCAGCTGGGTCTCGGTGAGCTGGATGTTCGACGGTACCGCGGCACGGATGTTGGCGAGGAGGGACTCCTCGATGCGCAGGTTGTCGTGCTCCTGGGCGTAATACCCAACGGCGACATTGTGGCCGAAGTGGAACTCGCCGAGGGTCGGATCGGTCTCGCCGGCGAGGATGCGCAGCAGGCTCGTCTTGCCAGCGCCGTTGAGGCCGAGCACGAGCAGCCGCTCGCCCTTGCCGATGTCGAAGGTGACGTCCTCGAAGACGGGCTTGCCCGAGCCATAGCCCTTGCACAGCTGGTTCGCCGTGATCACGGTCGCGCCCGACGCCGGCGGCTCCGGGAACTTGACCTTCATGATCTTGTCACCCTTGCCGACGATCACACGATCGGACTCGAGCCGGGCGATCTGCTTCTCCTTGCTGTGCGCCATCGCCGCCTTGGTGGCCTTTGCCCCGAAGCGATCGACGACCGTCTGCAGACGCTGGATCTCCTTGGTCTGCAACATTGCCTTGCGAGCCAGACGTTCCTCGTCGGCGGCGCGGGCGTTCTTGTACTGGGAATACGTGCCCTTGTACTCGACGAGATGGCCGACACCGTCTTCGGACGCACGGTCGAGGTGGAGCACGCGAGTGATCGCCTCGTCGAGCAGGTCGAGGTCATGGCTGATGACGAGCATCGCGCCGCGATATTTGCGCATGTAGTCGAGCAGCCACATCTTGGCGTCGATGTCGAGATGGTTCGTCGGCTCGTCGAGCAGCAGCGCATCGCTGCCGGCGAAGAGAATGCGGGAGAGTTCGACGCGGCGCTTCTCGCCACCGGAGAGCACGCTGAGCGCGAGGTCCATGCGATCGGCCTTGAGGCCGAGGCCGGCGGCGATCGAGCGGGCCTCGCTGTCGGCTGCGTACCCGCCGGACATCGCGAACTCCTCCTGGGCCTTGCTGAATCGGGCGACGTTGCGGTCGCTCGTCTCCTCCTCCATCGCGATGCGCAGCTTCTCGATGCGGATCAAGGCATCGTCGATGCCGCGCCCGGACAACACGTGGGTGATCGCCGTGCGACCGTCGAGCATGCTCGAGATCTTGGGGTCCTGGGGCAGGTAGCCGAAGCCGCCCTTGCGCAGGATCTTGCCGCCGATCGGCTCGCTCTCGCCGCCGAGCACCTTGAAGAACGAGGTCTTGCCGGCCCCGTTGCGGCCGACGAGGCCGACCTTGTCGCGGGGCATGATGGTGAAAGACGCGTCTTCGACGACGAGTCGACCGCCGATCTCCACCGAGACTCCCTGGACTTGAAGCATCCGTCCAGGGAATCAGCACATGTTCACAACCGCAACCGGGTGTGCCACCTCACCGCCAAACGCCGCCGAGTGTTCACACGTAGAATCAGCGCATGGATCTGGCCCCAGCACGCGATCGCGAGGCGGTGGGCATCACCGCACGGCCGCAATGGTCGCTGCTGGCCGGTCCGGTGGCCTGCGGATGTGTCTTGGCCGGCGCTGCGGTCTACATCGCGATGCACGACCCGACTGCCGGCGGTACCTTCCTGCCGGCGTGCCCGCTCCACGAGCTGACCGGCCTGTGGTGCCCCGGGTGCGGCCTGACCCGGGCCACGAACGCGATCCTGCGAGGTCACGTCGGCGCCGCATTCGGCTACAACATCCTGTTCCCGTTCTTCCTCGGCGCGATCGTGCTCGGCTGGCTGGCCTGGCTGCGCTCCGCAATGGGCAGGGCTCCGAGCCGGTGGATCACCCGGTTGACACCCCTGTCGGGCGGCGTCGTCTTCGCCGTCCTGCTCGTGTTCGGCGTCCTGCGCAACCTCACGCCGTTCGCCGCCCTCGCCCCGTAGGTCGGGCGGGCGCAGGTCAGGGGCCGGGGGTCGGGCTCGACGGTGCCGGCGTCGTTGCTGTCGCCGTCGTGGGGGTCGGTGCGGCAGTGGTGGGCGTCGCAGGAGGCAATGTCGGGATCGTCGGCGCAGCGGTCGTCGCCGGTGCCGGGGTCGTCGGCGGTGCGGCCGTCGTCGGGGTCGTCGCAGTCGAGCTGGAACTCGCCGGCGTCGAGCTGGACGTGGGCGTCGACGAGCTGGAACTGGAGGAGCCGGTCGCCTTCGTGGTGGCGGTCGTGTTCGCGGTCGAACTGCTGGTCCCGGGCTTGGCCGTCGTCTGCGTCGGCCTCGGCTTCGGTACGGTCGTCTTCGGGACATTGGCGTTGCCGGTCGGGCCGTAGGGACTGCCGGCGGAGTCATTGGTGTAGTTCGTCTTCAGGCACTCACCCGGCTCGGTGGTGATCGGCGCCGATCCCATCGTGCCGGCGAGCTGGTAGGCCAGCGTGCGCCGGCCGGCCTCGGTGAGGTGGATGTTGTCGCCACCCGTCAAAGCGGGATCCTGGGTGAGGGTCGCCCAGTCGATCACGGTCACGCTCGTGAAGAGTGCGGCCTCCTCGGCGATCGCGTCGTTGACCTCTTGCTGCTGCGGGCGGAACAGGCTGGTGTTGATCAATACCGTCGGTCGCGGTACGAGCCGCAGGAGCATGGCGTGCAAGGCGGACTGGTAGGCGTCGCGCTTGTAGCCGTAGTTGGTGCCGAGGAAGATGATCGCCGCGTTCCAGCCGGCGTCGAGGCGCTTGTCGAGCACCGTCTTGCCGAAGTCGACGAACCGTCCGACCTCGGCATCGACCTCGATCTGCCACCCCAGCGGGACCAACGCATCGCATGCTTCCCCGCCGTAGCGCTTCGAGATCGAGGCCGTGATCGAGTCGCCGATCATCAGGACGCGGTTGCCGTCTGCCTTCGCCCCGATGGTCTGCGCAACGGGGATCGTGGTGGTCGTCGTCTCCGGATCGGTCACGGGGGTGGTGTTCACGGTCGCCGTATCGAGCGTCTCGGAGCCCGTCGGCAGCGTCGCGGTGTTTGCGCCCGGCATCAGTTCGCCGACCCCACTGACCGTGTCGACCGTGCTCGCCTCCGATGCGGGAGCAGCCACCGCGGTGCACCCGACGAGGCTGGCGACTGCGACGATCGACCCGATGGTGCCCAGGAAGGTCTGGAACCTGCGCGGGGGCTGCATCCCTCCATTGAAGGGAACGAACGCCACAGTTGCAAGTCAGTACGTGTTAACTCCGTGCCTGCAATGCGTCACGGATCTCCGCAAGCAGCTCGATCTCGGTCGGCCCCTTCTCGCCGGCGGCCTCTTCGACGACCTGCTTGCGCTTGAGCCTGTTGTACGCCTTGACGATCGCGAACAGGACGAGACCGGTGAGCAGCAACGAGATCAGGGCGTTGATGAAGGTGCCGATCTGCAGGGTCGCGTCCTTGTAGGTGACCTTCGTCGGATCGGTCGGATCGACGACCTTCGAGACGTTCTTGCGCAACGTGATCTTGACGTCGTTGAAGTCGGGCTGGCCGAAGATCGCGGCGACGATCTGCATCATGATCCCCTCGGTGAAGGCTTTGATGACGACCCCGACGGCACCGGCGAGGATGACGCCCACCGCCAGCTCGATCATGTTGCCGGAGGCGATGAACTCCTTGAACTCGGTGAGCAATCCCTTCGACTTCACGCTGTCTGCCATGACTTCTCCCTCGCTGACGCCTCGACGGTCGCGCCGATGGCAGCGACCCCGGATCGCTCGATCTCGACCCTCGCATCATTGAAGCACGCCCCGCCGGCGAGGTCGTTGACCCCACGCGGGATCAGCACGTTCGACGTGTTGCCGTTGCCGAAGTGGCGACGCCAGAGGCCCTTCGGGATCGAGACGACACCTGGCCGGGCCACACCATCGATACGTGCAACCAGCTCGATCTCGCCGAGGACGTTGAACACCCGCACCACATCGCCGTCGGTGATGTCTCGAGCCGCTGCGTCGACGGCGTTCAGCGACACCGCGATCTCGGGGGGATCGAAGTCGGCGAACATCGAGTTGATCGTGCGGCTGGTCGAGGGCGTGAGCAGAGTCAGCCCGGCCTCGGGCGCACTGATGTGTCGGGGCAACGGGAGTTCGCTCGACGTGTCGTGCAGTCGGGCGCGGACGGAGCCCCCGGCGAAGCCCGGCAGCGTGTCCACGAACTGGATCGTGGTGCCCTCGGCACGGATTGCGGGCAGCGAGGCGTTCGCCGTCTCCGGATCGGTGCGGACCAGTTCGGCGAGCCGGGCCGGATCCGGGTCGAACTCCTCGGCAGTGAAACCGAGCGCGACGGCCAGGGCTGCGGCGACCTCGTCGTTCGAGCGACTCTCGCCGACCGGGTCGATGATCGCGTCGGCGCGTTGCAGGCTGAACGAGCCGTATGAGTTGACGAGGTCGGAGATCTCGAAGCTGGTCGTCGCCGGCAAGATCACATCGGCGAACGCCGCAGTGTCGGTGAAGACCTGGTCGTGGACGACGGTAAACAGGTCGTCGCGCTGCAGCACCGACAGCCACACCGCCTGGTCCATCGCCGTTGCGACCGGGTTCGCGCCCTGCACGAAGAGGACCTCGGCTCGCGGTCGACCGTCGAGCCGGCCGTCGAGGGCGAGGCCGACGTCGTTCATGCTCAGCTCGTCGCGGGGCGCTCGGGGGACCCCAACCGGCCAGACGCGGCTCATGTCGAGCGGCGCCGTGCCGCTCGTCGAGCACAAGATGCCGCTGCCGCGCTGGCCGAAGTGGCCGGCAATTGCCCACATCGAGATGGCCGCGATGCAGCCGGAACCGCCGTTGCGGTTGCGCTCCAGACCCCAGCCGAGGCGGAGCATCGATGGCGAGCTGCCAGCGATCAGTTCGGCCAACTGCACGATCGCGGCGGCGTCGACGTCGCACTCAGCGGCCGCCCGCTCGATCGTCCACTCACGCGACGCAGCGATGAACGCGTCCGCACCGTCGACGTGGTCGGCGATGAAGTCGGTGGCGGCATGTTCGTGGTCGACGAGCCACGCCGTCAGCGCGTAGGCGAGAACTGCATCGGTGCCGGGCCGGATCGGGAGGTGCAGGTCGGCTCGTGCTGCGACACCGGTGCGGCGGGGGTCGATGACGACGAGGGTTGCGCCGTTGTCCTTGACCGCCTTGGTCAGCAGCGGGATGAGATGCGTGTTCGAGGCATTCGGGTTCGCACCCCAGATGACCACGAGCTTGGAATGGACGAGGTCGAACGGATCCGCGCTGAGCATCGATCCGTAGACCTGGTCCCAGGCTGCACCGACCGTCGCCGCGCAGATCGTGTGGGTGATGTCGGGGCAGCCCAGCCGCTCGAACAACTGTGACGTGCGTGCGCTGGCGAAGACGCCGGCAGACGAGCTGTACAGGTACGGCAGCACGCTGTCGGTGCCCGATCGCTCGATGCCGACGCAAATGCGGTCCGCGACCAGCGTCATCGCCTCGTCCCACGTCGCCGGGCGGAATGCCTCGACGCCGTCGCGCTCGCTCTTGGCTGCGGTGCGGATCATCGGCGTCAGGATCCGTTCCGGCGAGTACACCCGCTTGGCCTGGTGCTTGACCTTCTTGCAGATGTAGCCCTGGGTGAACGGGTTGGCGGTCGGCGATGTGTCGGCGTCGATGTCCACGATGCGGCCGTCATCGACCGTGACTGCCAGCGTGCAGCTGTCCGGGCAGTCCAGTGGGCAGGCGGTGGTCAGGACGTGGCGCATCGCCCCAGTATGGAGCTGCAACGTCCGCCGTGCCAGTGAGTACTCGCACTACCGTTGGATCGTGGGCGCAGAGCACGACTCGACGATGGCGACGGCGGACGAGGCCGAGCTGCAGCCGACACGGGTCACGGGCCGAGTCGCCGCCCTGCTGCACGAGGGCGAGCATCCGGCGCAGGCGTTCGACGACCTGATCCTCGACCGGATCGATGCGCTCCAGGTTCTGCGCGCGAACTCGCCGGAGGAGAAGGGTGAGCTGCTCGAGAAGATCGGTGGACCCGGCAAGGCCGAGCAGGACATCGTCAACGAGATCTCCAAGGTCCGCCCGCTCTGGCGACCGGACCGTTTCGAGGAGGCGCACCGGATGGCGATGCGCTCGATCGAGGTCCTCGACCGCAACGGCGCACGCACCGCGACGATGCCGCGGATCGGACCGCTGAAGCCGGTCGCGCAGTGGATGGTCCAGCTGATCACCCAGTGGATCGTGAAGAACCACCAGAACTCCGTGGTCACCCGGATCCGCAAGCTCTACGAGCGGCGCGAGGCCAACGCGGTCTGGGGCAGCGACGAACACCGGATGCTTCGGCGGGCACGCATCAATGCGGTGCAGGTCGAGACGGGGTTCAAGTCGCAGACGCTCGGCCTGCCGACGTTCCTGGTCGGCGGTGCCTTCTTGACGACGATCCTGTCCGCGCTGCAGACGGTCGCCCGCAACGCGCTCAGCTCCGGCGTCGGCACCGTCGTGTTCGGGTCGATCCTCGCGCTCGTGCTCGCAGCCGTGGCCTGGGCTGCGCTGTACGGAGCGGGCGTGTCCCGTCGCCGGATCCGGCTGTCCACCGATCAACCGTTGCAGGCCTTGTGGGAGACGATCGGGGCGTGTGGTCGTCCGCCACGCGATGCCAGCTACGACTTCGCGCTCTACGCAATCGTGCTGACCCTGCTCGCGTGGATCGTCATCCCGTTCGGGATCTGGTTCGTCTTCCACAACGTCGCCCGCAACGTCAAGGACGGCCTCGACAGCACCCCGACACCGACGACCCTCGCCCACGGCATCCAACTGCTGTTCTCCCGTGGAAAAGGCGCGCTCTAAGGGGTCGAGACCTGCGCGGAACCGAGTCGTGGGGGGCCGCTGTGCTCGTCGTGGGCGAGGTCCTCGAAGCGGTCGATGTTGCGGACGGCGGGGAACAGGAACCAGAACGCAACGACGACACCCACCGTCGCGAACCCACCGCCGGCGATCGTGGGCACGAGGCCGAACTGCTGTGCGGCCATGCCGCTCTCGAACGCGCCGAGCTCGTTGGAAGCCCCGATGAACACGTTCTCGACGGCGAGGACACGGCCTCGCTTCTCGTCGGGCGTCACGAGCGGCACGAGCGACGTGCGCACGAACACGCTGACCATGTCGGCGCCGGTCAGCACGACCAGGGCGACGAACGCGACGACGACGTTGGTGGTGAAGCCGAGCACGATGGTTCCGGCGCCGAAGATGCCGACGGCGAACAGCAGGCTCCGCCCGACGTGGCGACGCAGCGGCTTGGCCGACAAGAAGATGGCCATCGCCGCGGCACCGATGCCGGGCGCAGCGCGCAACCATCCGTAGGCGACGTCACCGACGTGCAGCCGGTCCTCCGCGATCGCAGGGAGCAGAGCGACCGCACCGCCGAGCAGCACGGCGAACAGGTCGAGGGTGATGATGCTGAACAACACCGGCGTGCGGCGGATGAACCGCAAACCCTCCATCGCCGCGCGCAGCGTCGGGCGGGTGTCCGGATCCGGCGGGGGTGGTTGACGGCGGAACTGGACGGTCAGCAGCCAGAACAGCCCGATGCCGACCAGTGTCGCGGCGACGGCGTAGCCGACCCACGGATCGATGATGTAGAGCACGCCGGAGACCGCCGCGCCGATGATGGTCGCGCCGGTGAACGTCGCGCTGAACAGCGCGATGACGCGGGGCAACGAACCCTCGGGAGCGACCATCGGCGGCATCGAGCGGACAGCCGGCGCATTGAACGCCCGGAACGCACCGAACACGCCGGCGATGACGAAGAACGGCCACGCTGCGGTCGGCTTCGTGGCCGAGTACATCGCCAGGGTGATGATGCAGAGCAGTTCACCGGCGATCGCGAACGCCGCCAACTTCTTGCGATTCACGCGGTCGGCGAGTGCACCGGTGATGAAGACGAGGAACGGGGCCGGCAGGAACTCGGCGAACCCCAGCCAGGCGAGGTCGCTCTCGCGGCCGGTGATGTCGAACACCTCTTTGCCCACGAGCGCGAGCTGCAGCGCGACACCTGTGTAGATCAACACATTGGCGATGATGAAGTTGCGGACGTGGCGGTCGGCCAGAACCTCCCGCCCGGTCGGGACGGGAACCGGACTGGCGGGTGTCTCGCTCACGTGCGGGCACACTACCGACCGACCGCCACAACGCACCGGAACGTTCCGGCCCGGAACGTTCCGGCCCCGGCGCGCCGCGCCGATCGTGCTACACACACGTCGTGACCTCTCTCGCCGATGACACCCGCTGGATGGATGCGACCGACCAGGCCGCCCTGGTCGCGAACGGCGACGTCTCGCCGCCGGAGCTGCTCGAGGCCGCGATCCAACGCATCGAGCGCCTCGACCCGGCG
>JANXUX010000034.1 GCA_025351965.1 Actinomycetes bacterium
CCCGAGCCGGTCGCTGTTGCCCCCGCACCCGTCGCACCTGCGCCGGCTGCACTTGCGCCGGATCCTGCCCCTGCGCCCGAGCCGGTTGTGGCGGGCGAGGTGCCGGCGGCAACAGCATCGATGTGGTCGAGCACGTCTTCGCGTGTGATCCGTCCGCCGGGACCGGTTCCGACGAGATCGGCCGTGTTCAGGCCGTGCTCGCTGACGAGACGACGAACGACCGGCGAGAGCAGGCGGTTGTCGTTGACGGCATCGGTAGGTGCAGCGGCAGGCGCGACCTCTGCAGCCGGAGCAGGTGCCGCCTCGGGGGCAGGCGCCGCCACAACCGGCTCGGGCGCAGGGGCAGGATCCGGCGCAAGTGCAGCCGGCGCAGGTGCGACGGGTGCGGGGGCAACAGCGACCGGCTCGGGGGTGGGCGCCGGGGCAGGTGCAGCGGCGGCCGGGGCATCGCTGCCGACGACCGCGATCACGGCGCCGACGGGAACCGTGTCGCCCTCCTGCACGCGGATCTCGCTGAGCACACCGGCGATCGGTGAGGGGACCTCGGTGTCGACCTTGTCGGTCGAGACCTCGAACAGCGGCTCATCGGCCGCAACGGTGTCGCCGACCTTCTTGAACCATCGCGTGATGGTGCCTTCCGTGACGGTTTCGCCGAGCTGCGGCAGGGTGATGTCAGCCATTGTTTCCTCTCCCAAAAGGGGGTGTTGTGCGAACGGGTTGGACGGCTCAGGTGTTGAGGCTGCGCCCGGTGAGCGACAGCATCGTCTCACCGAACAGCTCGGTCAAGCTCGGGTGGGGCTGGATGAACTCGGCCACTTCGGCCACGGTCGCGCCCCAGTTGACGGCCAGGTAGCCGCCCGACAACTGCTCGGTGACCCACGGCCCGACCATGTGCACGCCGAGCACCTCGCCGGCGCTGCCGTCGGCGTTCTTCTTGGCGATGACTTTCACGAGGCCGTCGGTCTGGTCGATGATCTGGGCCCGGCTGTTGCCGCGGAACTGGTGCTTGGCGACGACGACGTCGTAGCCGAGTGCCTTCGCGGCTTCCTCGCCGGGACCGGCGAACGCCACTTCGGGATCGCAGTAGATCGCCCACGGCACCTTGTCGTACATGACCGGCATCGGGTTCTCGCCGAGCAGCTGCTTGACGACCAGGATCGCCTCGGCGTAGGCCACATGGGCGAGCTGCGGGGTGTTGATCAGGTCGCCGATCGCGTAGACGCCGGACTCCGCGGTGCGGCAGTAGGTGTCGACCTCGACGAAGCCACGCTCGCTGACGACGACACCGGTCGACGACAGGCCGAGCTCATCCGAATACGGACGTCGGCCGACAGACACGATGACGACATCGACGTCGAGGTGTTCGGGGTTGGCCTCGTCGGCGCCGAAATGGACGGTCGTTCCGCCGCCGTCGAGCGGCGTGTGGCCGAGGACCTTGACACCGGTCTTGATGGCGATGTTCTTCTTGCGAAAGCTGCGCACGACGACGTTGGCGACGTCGGCGTCGAGGCCGGGGAGGATCTTCGGGAGGCCCTCGAGGATCGTGACAGTCGAGCCGAGATCGGCGAACGTCGAGGCGAACTCGCAGCCGATCGCGCCGCCGCCGATGACGGCGACGCGGGCCGGGACGTAGTCGAGCATCAGCACTTCGTCGCTGGTCATGATCGGGCCGCCACGGTCGAAGCCGGGGATCGTGCGCGGTGCCGAGCCGGCGGCAAGGATCACGCCGCGGCCCTGGACCTGGGCGGTCGTGCCGTCGCTGAGCGCGACGGTGACGGTGCGGTCGGCGCCGAGCGAGCCGGTGCCCGTGAACGCCGTGACCTTGCGCGCCTTGATCAGGCCGCCGATGCCCTTGACGAGTCCCTCGACGATCTTGACCTTGCGGGCCTGGGCGACAGCGAAGTCGATGGTCGGCTCACTCGACTGCACACCGAACACGGCTGCGTGCTTGACATGACGGAACGTGGCTGCGGTCTCGAGGAACGACTTGGCCGGGATGCACCCACGGTTCAGACACGTACCGCCCATCGTGTCTTTCTCGACGATGGCGACCGACAAGCCGGCCGACGCCGCATAGAACGCTGCGCCATAGCCGCCGGGCCCTCCGCCGATGATCACCAGATCGAATTGCTCGGCCACGTGGACCACCTCCGTCATGCTCGCGACCAGGTGTCGCGAGGAAAATCTGCTGCGGGCAACGGTAGCGGTCGGGCCATGTCCAGCCACCCATCGCCGTGCGCCCACCCAGGTGTCGGCAGCACCATGGGTTGTTCAAGCACCGACGATGTCCCAGCGCGCCTTCTCGCCACCGCGCTCGTACCGCAGGACGCCCTCGGACACATCGGTGTCGAAGGCCAGTACGCACGTACCCGTCGCCGCAGCGACTGTCGTCGCCGCGCATGCCGCAGCAGAGTCGGTCGAGGGCGTGACCGGGCGCAGTTCCTTGCTCGCTCCGATGCCGTAGAAGAATGTCGCCGCGCCGTCGGGATCGTCGACCCCGGAGATCTCGATCTCGATCAACGTCTGGCTGCCGGCCCGGCGCACGGACTCGACGGTGACCGACATATCGGCGATCTCGGCGCTCTGGCCGATGGTCAGGTGCGACGGCGTGGAGTCGTCGGAGATGAGAAAGATCTTGATGCTGCCCGCGACCAGGATGACCAGGCCACAACCCACGGCGAGCAGGAGTAGGGTGCGCGTCTTCACCTGGCCAGGATAGGAACGGTCCTACCGCTCGCCACCTGCCGCGAGGGGGTAACCTCGGCTGCATGGGTATCCGCGATCTCGCCAAGCGCCTGAAGGCCGACTCCGCCGATCTCGACAGCGAGCGGTTGCTGACCCGGTTCCACGATCTGGGTCTGACCCCGATCGGCGAACTCACATGTCGCGAACGCGCTCGCGTCGGTGGCGAAGTCAAGCGGATGCGGGTCGCCCCCCGCCACGGCGTCCCCTCGTTCGAGGTGGTCGTCGGTGACGGCACGGGCGACGCGGTCGCGGTGTTCACCGGTCGTCGCTCGATCGCCGGCGTCGAGCACGGGCGGGCGATGGTGATCGAGGGCGTGGCCCGCGAGGAGCGTGGCCGCCGGATCATGCTCAACCCGGCATACACGCTGATCGCCAGCTGAGTCCACCCCCGAAGTGGGACCGGAGGCAACGCCGGCGACGCTCTGCCCGGCGGCCGGTATCACGTACGTGATGTACGGTATGTACTTGACGTACGTGTTGCGACTGATACGGTCGACGCCATGACCACCCGGCACTTCGCCACGTTCACAGCCGCACGCTCGAACCTGCGAGACCTCTTCGACACCGCTCACTCCGGCCGCGTCACCACGGTCGATCGCGATCGCGAGCGCTTCGCGGTGGTCGATGCCGATGTGTTGCGGGCTCACCTGGCCGCTCTGCGCCCGTCTGGGGCCGTTGTGGTCGCCGAAGGCGGCGGATGGTCGGCGTTCCTGCCGGGTCTGCCGATCGCCGGTGAGGGCAACGACCTCGATGGGGCGATCGACGACCTCATCGACTCGCTGCGGGAGTACGCGGCGGACTGGAATGATCGACTCCTCGATGCTCCCAACCACCGGGACAACTGGGCTCTGGTCACTCTCACCGAGCTGTCCACGGACGAGCAGCTGAAGGGGTGGCTCCTCCACGACGAGATGTCGGGCGTCAGGTGAACTCTCACGCCGCGAGCCGGCGTGAGCATCAACGGTTCTGCGAGATCGAGGGGTGGACCGTGGTTCTCAACGCGAGGGGAAAGCCGACGGAGCACCACATCACCTACGAACTGGAAGTCGGTGACGGCCAGATCCTTCGGACGCGCATCTCGCGCCCGGCCAACACCGACATGTACGGCAAGGGCCTGTGGTCACATATCCTCGATGACCAGCTTCACGTGACCGAACCCGAGTTCTGGGAGTGCGTGGACAACAAGACGCCGCCGAGGCGCTCCGCCGCCGCTGCGGCGGCTGAGGGCACCGCCCTACCTGTGAGCCTCGCCTACCAGCTTGTGAACACGCTCCGCCTGTCGAGCCAAGACATCGCTTCGCTGACGCTCGATCAGGCAGTTGCGAAGATGAACGAACACTGGGGAAGGCCCGCCCCATAGCCGGCCTGGCCCATCGCCTCGCCAGACGTCAGCCGATCAGGATCTTGCGGACGTCTTCCTCGCTGTCACCGGCGACGAGGACGATCACTTCGTCACCGACGCGCAGCACGGTGTCGCCACGAGGGACGACGACGCGATCCTTGCGCAGCACAGCGACGACCGTTGCCTCACGCGGGAACCCGAGCGCGACCACCTCTTTGTCAGCGGCCGGCGAGCCCTCGGCCAGCGTCACCTCGGCGAGCTTGGCCTTGCCGCCTTCGAAGGACAGCAGTCGCACGAACGAGCCGACTGCGACCGCTTCTTGGACGAGACCGGTGATCAGGTGCGGGGTGGAGACCGAGACGTCGACGCCCCACATCTCGTTGAACATCCACTCGTTGTTCGGGTTGTTCACACGTGCGACGACGCGGGGCACGCCGAACTCCTGCTTGGACAGCAGCGAGACGACGAGGTTGTCCTCGTCGTCGCCGGTGACCGCGGCGACGACGTCACACTCCGCGACACCAACCGTTTTCAGCGCGCCGAGCTCACACCCGTCGCCCTTGGCCCAGGTGACACCGGGCACGCCGAGCGCAGCGTGCTGCTTGACGACCGATGCGTCGTTGTCGAGGATGACCACCGTGTGACCGGTGGCTCCGAGCTGTTCTGCGATGAAGCGGCCGACGCTGCCGCCACCGACGATCAATGCCTTCATGTCGAGTACTCCGGGTTCCGTTTAGTGGTGTGCGCTGGCGACAGAGGTGGCGAGCTTGGCGTCGAGGCCGTCGACTTCACCCGAGGCAACGGCCAGGTAGACGAGGTCGCCCTCCTGCGCCACGAGTGCCGGTGTCAGCAGCATTGCCTGACCGAGACGGGAGATGGCGACGATGCGCACCTTGGCCGAATCCTCGATCTCGGTGTACTTACGACCGGCGTTGGGCGCATCGATCTGACGCTCGACGAGCGACACGTTCGCGCTCGGATCGACCCACTCGACAGCGGCCTCGGGCGGCAGGATCCGGCGTAGCACGCGCTCGGTCGTCCACGACACCGTCGCGACGGTCGAGATGCCGAGGCGCTGGTAGACGGCGGCGCGCTGCGGGTCGTAGATCCGCGCGACCACGCGCTCGATGCCGAAGTTCTCACGCGCGACACGGGCGATGAGGATGTTCGAGTTGTCACCACTGGTCACCGCAGCGACCGCATCGGCGTGCTGGATACCCGCACTCGCCAAAACGTCGCGGTCGAAACCGATGCCGACGATCTTCTGTCCCGTGAAGCCGGCATCAAGGCGGGCAAACGCCTCCTCGCGCCGATCGATGATCGCCACTGTGTGTCCCGCCTCGACGAGCTCACGAGCGAGAGCCGAACCGACTCGCCCACAACCAACGATCACCACGTGCATGACAGGCTCCTTCCGCACACCGACGAAACAAGATGTTCCACCGATGGTCGCACAATGCGGGCCAATCGTAGGCAAAGCTCAGTCTGCTTTCGCCGACCACACCGTGAAGAAGTCGTGAAGGTGTTGCGGAAGCATTCACGCGACAGAGAGGCTTCGAACTCGTATGGCCAGTTTCCTCAAGAGAATCCTCCTCGGCAAGCCGCTTGCCTCTGCTGACGAACAACATCAGCGCCTGTCCAAGAAGATCGCCCTCCCGGTGTTCTCCAGTGACGCCATCTCATCGACGGCGTATGCGACCGAGGAGATCCTGCACGTGCTGCTCCTCGCCAGTGCCGGGGCGGCTGCGGGAGTCGCGGCGTACACCAAGCTGGTCCCGCTCTCGATCATGGTCGTGGTCCTGCTCGCGATCGTCGTGATCAGCTACCGCCAGACGATCTTCGCCTACCCGAGCGGTGGCGGTTCCTATGTGGTCAGCCGGGAGAATCTCGGCGAGATGCCGTCGCTGGTCGCCGGCAGCTCGCTGCTGACCGACTACATCCTCACCGTCGCGGTCTCGGTCGCCGGCGGTGTCGCGGCGATCATTTCGGCATTCCCCAGCCTCGGCCCGTACCGGGTGCTGCTCTGCGTCGGGTTCATCGTGTTGATGACGATCGCCAACCTGCGCGGCCTCAAGGAATCGGGCGCCGTGTTCGCGCCCCCGACCTACATCTACATCCTGTCGCTGATGACGCTGATCATCGTCGGCCTCTACCGAGTTTTCGTGCAGCACATCGAGCCGATCAAGCACACCGGCGAGGCAGCCGAACTGCTCAAGGGCACCGACCCGATCATCCTGTTCATCTTCCTCAAGGCGTTCGCGTCCGGCGCGGTCGCACTGAGTGGTGTCGAGGCCGTGTCCAACGGCGTACCGGCCTTCAAGAAGCCCGAATCGAAGAACGCGTCGACGACCCTGATCTGGATGGCGGTCATCCTCGGCAGCACGTTCTTCGGTCTGTCGGTCATCGCGTACCACATGCAGCCCGTGCCGGAGCAGAGCGAAACCGTGCTCGCCCAGCTCGCCGAGCACATCTACGGCGGCCGCAACATCTTGTACTTCATCACCCAGTTCGCGACGTTCGCGATTCTGATCCTCGCCGCCAACACCGCTTACGCCGATTACCCCCGGCTGTCGTCGATCATCGCCAAGGACGGGTTCCTCCCCCGCCAGTTCAGCAACCGCGGCTCGCGGCTCGTCTTCTCCAACGGCATCATCTTCCTGGCCCTGATGGCGATTGCCCTCGTCGTCGTCTTCGGCGGCAAGATCGGAGCCCTGATTCCGCTCTACGCGGTCGGCGTGTTCACCGGCTTCACGCTCAGCCAGACCGGGATGTGCGTCCACCACATCAAGATCAAAGAGCCGCGCTGGAAGCTCAACCTGACGATCAACGCCATCGGGGCACTCACCACGGCGCTCGTCACCCTGATCGTGATCACGACCAAGTTCTTGAGCGGCGCGTACGTCAGTGTCATCGTCATCGTCGTCCTGGCTGCGGCGTTCAAGGCGATCAGCCGTCACTACAAGCGGGTCAAGAGCGTGGTCAGCGTGACCCCGGATTTCAAGACCTACCGTCACCAACATCTCGTCGTGGTGCTCGTCGGGTCGGTCAACAAGGGCGTGCTCCTCGCCGTGCAGTACGCCCGCAGCCTGGCCCCCGACCGACTCATCGCCGTCTCCGTGGTGACCGACCCCGATGAAGAGCGCCATCTGCGCGAGCAGTGGGACGCGTTCTCGCTGCCCGTCGATCTGCACACGATCAGCTCGCCATACCGCGACCTCACCGGCCCGGTGCTCGCCTACCTCGACGAGCTCGACCGCGAGGACGCCGACGAGATGATCACCGTCGTCATCCCTGAGTTCGTCACCAACTTCAGCAGCCAGTGGCTGCACAACCAGTCGGCGCTGGCCCTGAAGGCCAAGTTGCTCTATCGCCCGAACACCGTCGTGACGTCGGTGCCGGTGATCGTCGACTGACAGCGTGAGCTGACAAGGGGTCCACGATCACCGGCCACGCTTCATCCGCCGGTCGCAGCGCAGGTGTACGCAGCGCTGCTCGCACCGCTGTCACCACTGAAGTTGTACGGGTTGAGACCGGCGAAGCAGTCGGGGCTGGCGAACTCCGGGCTTGAGTAGCTGAGGTCGATTCCGTCGGCCGTAGCGGCATCGACGATGCACTTCACGTTCGGGTCGACGGTTGCGTGGTAGGCCTCGGCCGAGTCGTCGTACAGGTCGCTGCCGGCGTAGTAGTCGAAGAGACCGCACTGCGGGTACAGGAACGGTGCCGGAACATCATCCTTGGCGAAGTCACCCTTGTCGACACCGGCCTGGATGCACGCCCCGACCTCCTCGGTCGCTCCGCCGTAGACGCAGTCGAACCAGTACGACGTGTCGTCGGTCGTGGCCGTCGAGTCATCGGTCGAACTCGTGACGTCCGTGGCCGTGTCGTCGGTCGGGAACGTGTCGTACGTCGTGTCGTACGTCGGGTAGGTGTCGTACGTCGTGTCGTACGTCGTGTCGTCGGTCGGGAACGTGTCCACGGCGTCCGTGAACAGTCCGTCGAAGACGCTGTTGATGGCGTCGCCGCCGTCGTTGATCAAGGTGTCGATCTCGTCACGATCGAGCGCGCGCAGCACCGAGAGGAAGAACTCCGAGGTCGTACCGATCGGGCTGACGAACCACTTCCCGTCGACCTTGTCGACGACGATGCCGTGCATGTCGAAGTTGCCGAACGAGCTGCGCAGGTCATCGACGAACTTCTTCAGCTCCGGTGTGTTGGCCAGGTCGAGATTGCCGAGCGCGCTGTCGAGGCTGCCGTCGACACTCTCGTCACCGGCGCAGGTGTCGACACTGTCCTCATCGACGGTCGCCGTGATGCAGCCGTCGGCGAACACGATCTTGGCATCGTGTACGGCGGTCTTGGCCTTGGCCGTCAATGACGTGATTCCGACCTGACGGGTGCTGCCGCTGCCGGTCACCGAATACTTGGCGTCGGTGACGGTGATCTTCAGGTCCGTGTCGTCGACCATGCTCTGGGCATCGTCGATGAACAACGGCGCATACCGCTGGAGCGCCGCCATCTCGTCGGGGTTCAGGCCGGCGATGACGCCTTCGAGATCGAAGTCCGTCCCGGCCTTGATCAGATTGTCGAGCGCACCCTCAGGGCTGTCGGCGCCGACCGGAGTGATGCCCTTGTCGGGGATGTCCTGGTCGCCGCGCGCTGTTTCGGCGGCGGTGTAGAACAGACTCAGGTACCAGCGTCCGCCGTCTTGGACCGCAGCGAACCTGATGTCGAAGTCCCGGGCGTCCTCGCTGGCGTCCATGTCGGGGCGGTCGCCGCCGAAGACCCTGTCGATGAGCAGCTTGCCGATCGGCACCTTCTTACCGTCGACGTCCACGCTGGCCGTACCGACGACATGCACATCGGCGATGTCGTCGACGTTCGTGCTGTCCGAGGTGATCTTCGGATCGGCGATGGTGATGTCGAAGCCGGGCACCTTGTTGAGGTCCACTGCATTCTCGGTGATCTCGAGGCGGCCGAGTTCGCTCGACAGGTCGACCAGCGGCTGGCGCAGCGTCTCACGCTCGCCCGGCAGCAGCAGATCGACCACGCCGAGGAGGTCCTCACCGTCCAGTGCGGCCACGAGTTTGGTCCCGACTTCGGTCGGGTTGGCCGCGCCACCATCGGAGTCGTTGCTGGCGATCTGGGTGACGGCGAACGTGCCGGCGCCGACGAGTGCCACCACCCCGGCCAGCGCGCCGAACATCTTGCCCCGACTGCGCTTGGGGCCCGAACTGGGCCCGGCAACGAGCTCGGCGGTGTCGGTGCCCGAGTAGTTCGGTGTCGCCAACGGCGGCGTGTACTGCGGCTGGGTCGGGGGCAGGAACGGCTGCCCCGGTGGGGGCAGACTCTGCCCGGAGTCGTTGTTGAAATCGCTCATTGCTCCCTCTCGGCCGACTGCGGATGCCCCGGCAACTGGTCAAGGGGCATGGACGTGCGGTCGCCCGAGTCTAGGTGCCCGACGCATCGGCGATCGGGAGACCAGTCCCCGGGCCGCCATCGGGGCCCGTCGGGCACCTGTCGAACAATGGGCACGAAGCGAATGTCGGAGCGCATGGACATATGGTTCCGGGTATGCACGTTCTTGTTACAGGCTCCAGCGGACTCGTCGGCAGCACACTCGTGAAGAAGCTCAGCGCGCAGGGCCATCAGGTGACGCGTGCCGTGCGCCGCACGCCCCGGCCGGGCGAGATCCGCTGGGACCCGGACCACGACACGATCGAGACCGGGGCGATCCAGCACCTCGACGCCGTCGTCCACCTCGCCGGCGCCGGCATCGGCGACCACCGCTGGACCGACGAGTACAAGCGGACGCTGGTCGAGAGCCGCACACGCGGCACCGGGCTGATCGCATCGACCATCGCCGGCCTCGAGCACAAGCCGTCGGTGCTGCTGTCGGCATCGGCCGTTGGCTACTACGGCGACACCGGCGACACCGAGGTCGACGAGTCGAGCCCGGCCGGGACAGGGTTCCTCGCCGACCTGTGCGTGCAGTGGGAGCAGGCCACGGCGCCGGCAGAGCAGGCCGGTGTCCGCGTCGCGCACCTCCGCACCGGCATCGTGCTCAGTGATCAGGGCGGAGCGCTCAAGAAGCAGCTCCCGCTGTTCAAACTCGGTGTCGGCGGGCGCATCGGCTCGGGCAAGCCATGGCAGAGCTGGATCAGCCTCGAGGACGAGATCGGGGCGATCGTTCATCTGCTCACGAACGCCACCACAGGTGCGGTGAACCTCACCGCACCGAACCCGGTCACCCAAGCCGATTTCGCGAACGAGCTCGGCAAGGCGCTCCACCGGCCCACGTTCCTCCCGATCCCCTCGTTCGGCCCCAAGCTGCTGCTCGGTGGCGAGCTCGTCGACAACCTGCTCCTGGCCGGCCAGCGGGTGTTGCCGAGCGTGCTGCTCGGCGACGGCTACGTCTTTGCGCACCCGACGCTGCCGGCAGCGTTCGCAAGCATTCTCGGGCGCTGAAGGCGGCGACGCGACATGCATGCGCGCACAACAATTGTCCATCACAATCGATAACGTCGCTCGGGTGACCACGCCATGGTTGACTGCTGCGGAGATGCGCGCCTGGCGTGCGTTCGCCGAGGTCAACGCCCACCTGATGGCCGCCTTGGAGACCGACCTCGCACCGCACCGGCTCACGTTCGGTGACTACGAGGTCCTGGTCCAGCTCTCCGAGGCCGATGACCGTCAGTTGCGGATGTGCGACCTCGCACTCCGGCTGGGCCTCTCCCCGAGCGGGCTCACCCGGCGCCTGGATGGTCTCGTCAAGGCTGCGTTCGTCCGGCGGCTGCCCTCGACGTCGGACCGGAGGGTGATGCTCGCGACCCTCACCGACGCTGGTCTGCGGGCGATGCGCAAGGCGGCGGAGGCTCATGTCTCGAGCGTGCGCAGGCACCTCATCGACCGGCTCGATGCCGATCAGATCGATGCTCTCGGCGACATCTTCACCGCCGTCGGCAACGGCCTGGGGCGCACCCTGACGATCGCGTAACGTGGCGCCCGTGCCCGAACCGCTGTCGACCGAATCCGCCCCCGCTCCTCATCACATCCCGCTCCCTCGCGGGTTCGCGGGCCACGTCGCCAACGTCGGCATCAAGGACGCGACCGACGACTTCGTGGTGGTCGCCGCCGAGGGGTCGTGCGCGGCAGCAGGCGTCTTCACCCTGAGCCGGTTCGCCGGCCCGAGCGTCGTCGTCAGCCGCGAGAACCTGGAGGGTCGCAGCGCGCAGGCCGTCGTGGTGATCTCCAAGAATGCCAACGTCGCCACCGGTGCCGAGGGACTGGCCAACGCGCGCGAGATCGTCGCCGGGGTTGCCGACACCATCGGCTGCGCACCGACCGACGTCCTCATCGCCTCGACGGGTGTGATCGGCCGCCAGTATCCGATGGACCGCGTGCGGGCCGGCCTCGCCGCATTGGCCTGGCCGTTCACGGTGGACGCAGTGACGGCGAACGACGTCGCGACCGGGATCATGACGACCGACACTGTCGCCAAGATCGCCTCGGCACGCGTCGAGGGCAGCGATGCGGTGATCGTCGGTGTCGCCAAGGGTGTCGGCATGATCGAGCCGAACATGGCGACGCTGATCACGCTGATGTTCACCGACGCCGAGATCGAGCAGGACGCGCTCGACGTGATCTTCCGTAGCGTCATCGACCGCACGTTCAACTGCGTCTCGATCGACACCGACACCTCCACCAGCGACACGGCCATCGTGCTCGCCAGCGGCGTCGCCGGGCCCGTCCAGCACGCAGCGTTCGTCGCTGCGTTGTTCGAGGTCGCGCTGTCGCTGACCAAGCAGGTCGCTCGTGACGGCGAGGGCGCCGAGAAGCTGATCGAGGTCCTCGTCGACGGTGCCCGCGACCACGCCCAGGCCAAGCGGGTCGCCAAGGCCATCGTCAATTCGCCGCTCGTCAAGACCGCCGTCCATGGCGCCGACCCGAACTGGGGTCGCGTCGCGATGGCCATCGGCAAATGCAGTGACGAGACCGACATCGACGAAGCCGCCGTCATCATCCGGTTCGGCCCCCACGAGTGCTACCCATCCCAGGTCGACGCCGCCGGCCTCGACGCGCTCGCGGCGTATCTGACCGGCGCTGAAGTCCAGATCCACGTCAGCCTCGGCATCGACGACGGCGAAGCCACGGTCTGGGGCTGCGATCTCACCGACGGCTACATTCGGATCAACGCCGACTACACCACCTGACCCGCCTCCGCCCTCTCCACCCGGAGCGGGACGAATCGCGCCCGCAGCGCCCGCAGCACGCACCGACAGCGGGACGAAGCGCGCCCGCAGCACCCCGCAGCACCCGCAGCACCGCGCATCACCCGCAGCACCCCGCATCACCCGCAGTAGCGGGACGAATCGCGCCCTCGG
>JANXUX010000071.1 GCA_025351965.1 Actinomycetes bacterium
GAGCACGACAGCGGCAGGCCGTGCCGCACGTCGCCGCTCTACTCGCGCCTGGCTGCGGCGGGTGCCTGTTTCGGCGAAAAGCTCGGCTGGGAGCGGCCGAACTGGTTCGCCGACGCAGCGCTCGGTGAGACACCGCACGACGTCTACACCTACGGACGGCAGAACTGGTTCGCTGCCGTCGGCCGCGAGCACCACGCGGTCCGCAACGCTGCCGCATTGTTTGACCAGACGTCGTTCGCCAAGTTCGCGCTGAAAGGACCCGATGCGCTGGCGGCATTGAACTGGCTCTGCGCGAACGACGTCGACAAGCCGGTCGGCACGCTGACCTACACGCAGATGCTCGACGACCGTGGCGGCATCCAGTGCGACCTGACCGTGTGCCGGGTCGCGACCGACGAGTTCTACATCGTCACCGGCACCGGGTTCGCGACGCACGACTTCGACTGGATCCGCCGCAACATCCCTGTCGGATGGAACGTCCAGTTGTTCGACATCACGTCTGCGTATGCCGTGCTGTCGCTGTTCGGACCGAACGCACGCACGATCCTCGAGCAGGTGACGCGAGCCGACGTGAGCAACGAGGCGCTGCCGTTCGGTACGTTCCGCACGATCGGCATCGCCGGCTGCCCGGTGCGCGCGTTGCGAGTCACCTACGTTGGCGAGCTGGGGTGGGAGTTGCACCTGCCGGTCGAGTACGCGGCCTCGGTCTACGACACGCTGGTGGCCGCCGGCGCCGCGCACGGTCTCGTCAATGCCGGTTACCGGGCGATCGAGAGTTGCCGGCTGGAGAAGGGCTACCGGGCCTGGGGCAGTGACATCGGCGCCGACCACACGCCGTTCGAATCCGGTCTCGGCTGGGCGGTGAAGCTGAAGACCGAGATCGACTTCAAGGGTCGCGCGGCGATTGCCGACCAGCGCGCCAACGGCGTCAGGAAGATGCTCGCCGCGTTCACCGTCGACCCGGCGTTGATCCTGCTCGGCCGGGAGACGATCTACCGCAATGGCGAGCGCGTCGGCTGGCTGACGAGCGGCGGGTTCGGCTACACGATCGACCGCTCGATCGGGTACGGCTACGTGCGCAATCCGGCCGGGGTCACCGCCGACTTCGTGCTCGCCGGCACGTACGAACTCGAAGTCGCCACCGAGCGGGTGCCCGCCGAGGTCTCGCTGAAGCCCCTGTACGACCCCGGCATGCGCCGGATCAAGATCTGAGGACGACCGCCGTGACCGATGCCACCCTGCCACAGCCACCCCCAGGCGCGCAGCCTCAACGCGACCCCGCCCCCCTGCCCGCGCGGGCTCGCATCGTCATCATCGGCGGTGGCATCCTCGGCTGCAGCATCGCCTACCACCTGACCAAGATGGGCGAGACCGATGTCGTGCTGCTCGAACAGCACCAACTCACCGACGGCGCGACGTGGCATGCCGCCGGACTCGTCGGCCAACTGCGCTCGTCGCGCAACACCACGCGCATGCTCGAGCACTCGGTCGAGATGTACGGCGGCCTCGAGGCCGAGACCGGCCAGGCCGTCGACTGGCACCAGGTCGGCAGCCTCCGCCTGGCGTGCTCGCCCGACCGGGTACTGGAGCTGAAGCGTCTGGCGACGATGGCCAAGAGCTTCGGGCTGCCGATGGACATCATCTCGGCCGGTGACGCCCAGGCGCTCTTCCCGCTGATGTCGACCCAGGACGTGCTCGCCGCAGCCTTCCTGCCGACCGACGGATACATCGATCCGGCCAGCGTCACCCAGGCCATCGCCAAGGGCGCCCGCCAGCGCGGGGCACAGATCCACGAGAACACCAAGGTCACGACTATCACCGTCGACGGCCGTCAGATCACCAAGGTCACCGTGTTGCAGAAGGACGGGACCCGCTGCGACATCGAGTGCGAGATGGTCGTCAACGCCGCCGGCATGTGGGGCCTCGAGGTCGGGCGGATGGCCGGGGCGCGCGTGCCGGCCATCGCCGTCGAGCACCAGTACGTGCTGACCGGCCCCATCACGGAGATGCCGGCCAGCGAGATCCGCGAGATGCCGACGCTGCGCGACCCCGATCACCTCGTGTACTACAAGCCCGATGGCCAAGGGCTGCTGGTCGGCGGATACGAGCCGAACACGCTCGCGTTCGGCGAGACCGGCATCCCGGCGCCGTTCCAGCGCCAGCTGATCGACCCGAACCTCGACCGCTTCGAGCAGCTCGCGGTGCTGGCCGCCAAGCGCACGCCGGTCATCGAGCGAGCCGGCATCCGCACGGTGGTCAATGGGCCGATCCCCTACTCAGCCGATGCCGACTTCGTGATGGGCCGCACGCCCGAGATCGACAACTTTTTCGTCGCCAGTGGCTTCCTGTACGGGATCGCGGCCGGTGGCGGCGCCGGCAAGATGATGGCCGAGTGGATCCTCGACGGCCACCCATCACTGGACCTCTGGCCGCTCGACGTGCGCCGGTTCGCCTTCCACCACACGACGCGCCACTTCATGTACCCCCGCGCCGTCGAGCTCTATGGCCACCACTACAAGCTCAGCGCGCCGGGATCCGAACACGAGAGCTCGCGTGGCATCCGCCGCAGCCCGCTGCACGAGACGATGCGGGCCCACGGCGCCGTGTTCGGCTCGCGCGGCGGTTGGGAGCGGCCGAACTGGTTCGCACCCGACGGCGTGGAGGCCGTCGACCGGCCGTCGTTCGCCAAGCCGAACTGGTTCGACCACGTCGGCGCCGAGGCGCTGGCGGTGCGCAACGGCGTGGCGTTGGTGGACCAGACCTCGTTCGCCAAGTTCGAGATCACCGGCCCCGGCGCTCTCGCTGCGGTGCAATGGCTGTCCGTCGCCGACATGGACAAGTCGGTCGGCACCGTCACCTACACCCAGCTCTGCAACGAGCGCGGCGGCATCGAGTGCGACCTGACGATGGCCCGCACCGCTCCGGACTCGTGGTACGTCGTCACCGGTGCTGCCTTCGGGGCGCACGACATGGGCTGGATCCGTGCGAACTCGCCCACCGACGGCAGCGTCATCGTCCGCGACCTGACCTCGGCCCGGGCGGTGATCAACATCTGCGGTCCGAAGTCGCGCGAGGTCCTGCAATCGGTGTGCGAGGACGACATCAGCAACGCCGTGTTCCGCTACGGCCGGGCACGTGAGATCACCGTCGGCTCGGCGCCGGTGTGGGCGATGCGCATCGGCTACACCGGCGAGCTCGGCTGGGAGCTGCACATCCCCACGGAGTTCGCCGCGCATGTCTACGAGGTGCTGCGCTCGACCGGCGAGCCGCACGGCATCGTCGACGTCGGCTACCGAGCCGTCGACCGGCTGCGGATGGAGAAGGGCTACGTCTACTGGTCGACCGACGTCACCCCGGACACGACGCCGTGGGAGGCAGGGCTCGGCTGGCGGGTCGACCTCGATGCCGGTGACTTCTGCGGCCGCGACGCGCTCGTGGCCCAGCAGGCCAACGGCGTGCAGCGCCAGCTCTGCACGTTCACGCTGGAGCAGCCAGAAGGCACCAGGGCGTACCCGGTGGGCGGCGAGGCGATCATCGCCGAGGGTGCAGGAGCAGACAGAGTCGTCGGGTTCACGACGAGCGCCAACTTCGGCCACTCTGTCGGCAAACCGATCTGCTACGGCTACCTCCCGACCGCCATCACGGATCGCACCGACTTCGTGATCGAGGTCTACGGCGAGCCCATCGCCGCAACCCGCCACACCGGCGCGTTGTACGATCCGACCAATGCCCGCCTTCGCAGCTGACGTCGCGCTCAGCGCGGCACTGGCCCGGATCCCGTTCCTGGCCGACGCCGATTCGTCATCTGCACACCGCCTGGCCGGGCTGACCAACGTCAACCACCTCGTCGAGCACGGCGGTGAACGCGTCGTGGTGCGCTCCCCGGGCGCGGGCACGTCGGAGTACATCGACCGGGTCACCGAGGCCCTCGCAGCTCGATCGGCAGCGGCCGCCGACGTCAACGCCGAGGTCCTGTTCTTCGATGATGCTGACGGACTGATGGTGACCCGCTACCTCGACGGCGCGACCACGATGAGCGCGGCGGCCTTCCGGGACCACGGCGCCGTCGCCCGGGCCGGGGTGGCGTTCCGCCGGCTGCACGACACGGCCGCACCGTTCTCGACCGACTTCGCGCTGTTCGCAATGATCGACGAGTACCAGTCGCTACTCGCCGCGAAGGGTGCGACACTGCCCGACGGCTACGCCGAGACAGTCACCCAGGCCGCCGCGGCACGGCGCGCCCTGGCCGCACGGCCCGCCGTTCTCGTGCCGTCCCACTGCGACCCGCTGTGCGAGAACTTCCTCGACACCGGCGAGCGGATGTACGTCATCGACTACGAATACGCCGCCAACAACGACCCGATGTGGGACCTCGGTGACCTGTCCGTCGAGGGCGGGTTCGACGCCGACCAGGACGCCGTGCTGCTGCGGGCCTACTTCGGTGGGGACCCACCACCCGACCAGGTCGCGCGGATGGTGATCTACAAGGCACTGTGCGATCTGCTCTGGACGCTCTGGGGCGTCATCCAGCACGTCAACGCCAACCCGGCCGAGGACTTCTGGGCCTACGCCACCGGCCGCTTCGAACGCTGCCGGCAGCTGATGTCGACGTCCGAGTTCGCGGCCCACATCGCCGCCGTCTGACCGCTCGACCGACCGGCCCGGCCCCTCTCCCGAAAGTGGGTGTGCGATCGGCCCGGATGCGGGCCGTGTGAGCACCCAGTTCGCCGTCGTCGGTTCGCCGTCGTTGTCGGCAAACTCGGCGGGTCAGTCGGTGGTGCGGATCCGGTAGCGGCGCAGGGCGACCGGGACGGTGATCGCGAGGATCGCGACGCTGTAGAGCCACGCTGCGAGTACGGGATGGTCGAGCGGCCAGACGTGCTTGGTGACCGGGGTCAACGGGTTGCCGAACAACTCGCGCACCGCAGCGACGAAGACCGTGACCGGATTGCACGACGCAAACCACTGCAACACGTTCGGCATGGTCCCGATCGGGACGAACGCGCTGCTCAGGAACGTCAGCGGGAACACGATCACGAAGCCGACGCCCATCACCGCATCGGGTGAGCGAACCAGGATGCCGATGATCGTGCCGACCCAGATCATCGCCGATGCAAAGACCAGCAGGAGCAGGATGGCTTCACCGATGTGGAAGATGTCTGTGTGCGTACGCCAGCCGACGATGAGGCCGGCACCGAGCAGGACGATGATCGAGAGCACCATGCCAGCGATCTCGGCGAGGTAGTGACCGAGCAGGTACGCGGAGCGTGACACCGGCAGTGACCGGAAGCGGTCGATGACGCCCTCGTTGAGGTCGGTCGCGATCGCCGTCGCGGGGCCCATCATCCCGAACGACAGCGACTGGATCAGGATGCCCCCGATCAGGTATTCGCGGTAGTTGCCGCCCTGGACATCGATCGCGCCACCGAACACGAAGGCGAACAGCAGCACGAACATCAGCGGCTGCACCGTGACGTCGAGCAGCTTCTCGGGGATCTGGCGGATGTGCTCGAGGTTGCGACGGGTGAACACCATCGTCTCCGCGAACAGCCGGGAGACGCTGTTCGAGGAGTCGTCGTGGTCGTACGGGTGGGCGTTGGGGGAGAGGGCGACGGTCATACCGAGACGCTTTCTGTGGAGGTGGTCGATTCGTCGACGACGGACTGGGCGAACTCGCTGCCGCGCTTGGGCGCGGTGAGCGTGAGGAAGACGTCGTCGAGGGTGGCTTCGCGACGGTTCATGTCGACGGCGTCGACACCGGCGTCGTCGAGCGTGCGCACGACGTCGATCAAGCGGGTGCCGTCGTTGAGCGCGATGCTGACCGTGAGCAGGTCCTCGTCGAAGCTCGGCGCCTTGCTGGAGTAGCCGCGCAGGACGTCGGCGGCCATCGGTAGCTGATCGGCGTGGACGACCTTGACGTCGAGGCGGTCGTTGCCGATCTGCGCTTTCAGCTCGGTTGGCGTGCCGTGGGCGACGGAGACGCCGTGGTCGAGCACGACGATGTCGTCGGCGAGCCGGTCGGCCTCTTCGAGGTACTGCGTGGTGAGGATCACCGTCGTGCCGTCGCGGACGAGGCTGCGCAGCATCTCCCACAGGTCGTTGCGACTGCGCGGATCGAGGCCCGTCGTCGGTTCGTCGAGGAACAGCACCTCCGGCGCCGAGACCAAGCATGCGGCGAGGTCGAGCCGGCGACGCATGCCGCCGGAGAACGTCTTGACCAGGCGGCTGCCGGCATCGGTGAGGTCGAGACGTTCGAGCAGTTCGTCGGCGCGGCGGCGGGCCTCGCCCT
Organism: Actinomycetes bacterium; assembly: GCA_025351965.1. GTDB lineage: Bacteria > Actinomycetota > Acidimicrobiia > Acidimicrobiales > Ilumatobacteraceae > WLMZ01. Next base: position 6,290 of record JANXUX010000071.1, read on the forward strand.
TGCCGAGGCGGTGGAGTCGACCGACCATCTCCAGGTTCAGGCGGGCACTCATCAGCCCGTCGACTGTGGCCTGCTGCGACGCCACGCCGATCCGGCGGCGCACCGCGGCGGCCTGACCGACGACATCGAGGCCGGCCACCGACGCCGTTCCGGTGGTGGGTTCGGACAGCGTGGTCAGGATACGGATGGCGGTGGTCTTGCCGGCGCCGTTGTGGCCGAGCAGGCCGAGCACCGTCCCGGGGGCGACATCGAGGTCGAGATCACGCAGTGCCCACAGATCGCCGAAGCGCTTGCCGAGGCCGTGGGCGACCACGCCACCACGCTCCTGCGCGCTGCTCGTCTGACGGACCGTCGTGTGAGACGTAGGGTGTACTGGTTCTTCGTACATAGTACGACGAACAATAACAGTACACTGTACGACATGCCACCGAATTCTCCGGGGAATCGTCAGCCGCCGCCCCGCCCAGGCAGCGGCAAGTCCCCGACCAACTCCCAGCAGATCACCCAGATGGTCGTCGACCAGGTCACCGAACGAATCGATGCGAAGATCAACCAGAAGGTGCTCAAGGGCCAGGAGAAGGTGGCCCGCAAGACCGCGAAGCACCTCGAGCAGCTCGACAAGCTGACCGCCCATCTCGAGGCGCTCGACGTCTGGACCCGAGCCGAGCCCGGCACCAGGCGTCCCCGGTTCACCCGCGAGACCATCGCCGCGACGGCGATCCGTATCGCCGACGCCGAGGGGTTCGAGGCCGTGTCGATGCGTCGCATCGCCGTCGAGCTCGGCGCCGGCACGATGACCCTCTACCACTACGTGCGCACCAAGGACGAGCTGCTCGCACTGGTCACCGACACGCTGATGGCCGAGCTGGTCGTGCCCGCCGACGAGCTGCCCGCCGATTGGCGCGGTGCGATCTCGGCGATCGCCCGCCGCTCGCTGGAGATGACCACCAGGCATCCGTGGCTGCTCGACATCGCCGACGATCCGAACATCGGGCCCAATAGCGTGCGCCACTTCGACCAGTCGCTGCAGTCCGTCTCGTCGCTCGACGCGAGCATGGAGGCCAAACTCGACCTGATGACCGTGGTCGACGAGTACGTGTTCGGGTTCTGCCTGTACCAGCGCACCCGGTTCCACGAGCAGGCTGACAACGGCATCTCCGCGGAGTTGATCGAGTACGTCGCCGAGCTGTCGAGGACCGGCGAGTACCCGCAGCTCGCCCAGCTGATGGAGACCTACGGCACCCACGGCGCATGGCAGCTGATCAACGCGCACTCCATCGACACGGCTCGCTTCGAACGCAATCTGGCGCGGATCCTCGACGGGTTCGAGGCCTCCTTCGAGCGCGACGCACAGCGGGCATCCACGGAGCAGACCTCGGATGCGTGACGAAGACGCTCCACCTGCGCTGCGCTACGACCTGCGCCCGCCCGACGACACGCCGATCGCGACCGTCGACCTGCCGGCCACGCCCACCCGCGACCGCAACATCGTCGCCACCGCCTGGACCACCGCCCCGCCGGAGTTGCTCCACCTCGGCGACGAGCTCGAGGGCCGACCGGTGGCGACCTTCAAGCGGCGCATCGGCGTGTGGTTGCTGTGGCGGTCCGGACCAGCTGTCGACGCCGACGCCTGGTACTGGGCGGCCGACGCCGGCGATCTCGGGCGGCAGGTGACGTTCCGACTGTTCCCGGACGGCAGCGGCGACGGCGTCGGCCCGAGCGGCACTCGCCACACCCGGTTCCGGACGTGGAAGGAAGATCTGCTCGGTCGTACCGAGCCGCTGCGCTGACCCGTTCGGGCGGACGCGGCAGCGACGAGCTCGCGGCCGCACTCGCCGATCTCAGCTGCTCAGTTCGTAGTCGCCGAGGTCCGGCTCACGGGTGCGTTCCCAGTACTCGAGCAGGCTGAACGGCCAGTTCTGTGCGACCCGGCCGTGCGAGTTCTTGTACCAGCTGTCGACGGTGCTCCATCCCCACGCCATCCGCTGGTTCTCGGCATCGACGAGCTCGTTGAACGTGTCGTGCACGTCCTGCTTGACCTCGACCGCCCGGTGCTCGCCTGCCACCAGCAGCTGCAGCAGGCCCATCACGAGCCTCACGCCGCACTCGGAGAAGTAGATGATGCTGCCGTTGACGACGATGTTCGTGTTCGGCCCATAGAGGCAGAACAGGTTCGGGAACTCCGGGATCGACACACCGAGATAGGCGCGTGCGTCGCCGGCCCAGCGCTCGTGCAGATCAGCGCCACCGCGTCCGGTGATGCGCATCGGGGCAAGGAAGTTCGAGGCCTGGTAGCCGGTGCCGTAGATGATGACGTCGGCGTCGATGTGTGATCCGTCGGCCATCGCCACGCCGGTCGCATCGATGTAGCCGATCGGATCGCACACCAACGACACGTTCGGCTGCTTCAGCGTCGCCGCCCAGACGCCGTTGTCGCGAACCATCCGCTTCGCACCGACCGGGTAGTCGGGCACGACCTTGGCGAGCAGATCCGGTCGATCGGCGAACTGCTCGCGGTAGTACTCGACGATCATCTGGCGGGTGAAGTCGTTGACTGCGCTGACCGACGAGCCGTCGGACTGCCACTCGGGGTCGACGCGGACACCATCGAGCACCGCATCGCCCATCTTCCAGAAGATCGAGAACCGGTGGATCTCGCTGTAGGTGGGTACGTGACCGTAGAGCCAGGTCAGCCCGGGGCTGACGGTGTCGTGGTAGTCCGGCGTCGGAGCCACCCACGGTGCGGTGCGCTGGAGCACGTGCACGTGCGACGCGTCGACGGCGACATGGGGGATGAACTGCAGCGCGCTGCAGCCGGTGCCGACGACGACGACACGCTTGTCGGTCAGATCCACGTCGTGGCGCCATTCGGCGGAGTGGAAATACGTGCCGGCAAAGGTGTCGATTCCCTCGATCGTCGGCCACGACGGACGGTTCAGCTGGCCCACGGCGGAGATGACCGCGTTGGCGCGCACGGTGTGCTCGACATCGTCGGGCGTGCCGTAGACCACCGTCCACATCGAGTCCGCCTCGTCCCAGGTCGCCGAACGGACGCTCGCGCCGAACCGCACGTTCTTGCGCACGTCGAGCGCATCTGCGCATTCGCGGAAGTACTCGTGCAGCACGTCCTGGGTCGAGTAGTGGAACGGCCAGTCGTGCTTCTGCGCGAACGAGTAGCTGTAGTTGTGGTTGGGGTTGTCGACCCGGCACCCCGGATACACGCTCTCGTGCCACGTGCCGCCGACGTCGTCGTTCTTGTCGAGGACGATGTAGTCGACGCCGACCTGGTCGAGGCGATGGGCGGCGAGGATGCCCGACATGCCAGCCCCGATGACGATCACGTTGAACGCGAGGTCGGGAGCGAGGTCGGCCTTGTGCCACGACGGACGCCGACGGTCCTCGCCCTGGTAGGCCAGCTCTTCCTCCAGCAGCGGCAGGTAGGCGTCCATGCCCGCGCCACCGACCGCGAACTCGAGGATGGTCAGCAGGCCGTCACCCGATGGTGGTGCAGCGGCGCGGCACCCTCGATCGCGGAAGGTGCTCAGCGTCTGCAGGGCGAGCTCCCGGATCGCCGTTTGCTGCTCCTCGCTCAGACCGGCCTGGGGCAGGCCGAGCAGCAGCGGGTCCGGACGCAGTTCGGCGCGTAACAGACCGAGATCTCCGGTCAGGTAGGCGAGCGCCGGGAGCAGCGGCGGGATCTCGGCCTCGGCGAGCACGGCGCGGATCTGGTCGTCGGTCTCGGTGATCGGCTCCACCCCGGACACGAACGGGCTCGGCGACGACGAAACGGTGAGGGACATGGCTGTCGACCTTTCTCGGCGGTCAACACCCCGGTGCCGTCGTTGTCGTCAACGTAGCGCGGCCGGCACAGACCTCAGCCGTCGAGCAGGTCGAGCACGCCGCCGAGATGCTCGATGCTCGCCTCGGTGATCGGATCGACCACGAGCTGCAGGTGCGCAGCACCGGTCGCGGCGAACCCGGCGAGTTGTTCGGCGATCTCCAGTTGCGTCCCGCGCACCGGCAACAGCTGACGGCCGCGCAGGTCACCCATCACCCGCCCCGCTCCCCCGTCGAGTTGCACGTACACGGCCGCCGTCGCCTCCACCTCTGCCGGGTCGCGCCCGACCTCGCGACAGGTGGCCTCGACGCGCTCGCGAACCTCGGCGAAACCCTCGGCGGTGTTGCCGTAGAGGGCCCACCAGACGTTCCAGGAATCGACGTGGGGCAATCCGATCCGCAACATCCGGTCGCTGATCGAGCCGATCATGATCGGTGGACCACCCGGGCGCACCGGCGGCGGATCGATCACGCAGTCGCGGAGCTGATGGAAGCGGCCGTCGAAGTCGATCCGGTGCTCGCGCAGCAGCGTGCGGATGATGGTGAACGCCTCCTCGAACCGCGAAACGCGCTGGTCGTACTCGAACCCGAATGCCGTGTACTCGCGTTCGTTCCAGCCCGCTCCGAGTGCCGCCACCAGCCGGCCGCCAGAGATCGCGTCGACAGTGGCGGCCTGCTTGGCGAGCATCGCCGGGGCGTGGAAGCTGGTCGAAGCGACGAACGGCCCGATCTCGATCCGGCTCGTGACGGCGGCGATCGCGGCGAGCGAGGTCCAGACCTCCCACGGCCCGCGCTGGATCGTGCCGCCGCCACCCGCCGACGGATCCGGCAGGTCGTAGAGCAGGTGGTCGCCGAGCCAGAGCGAATCGAACCCGACTGCTTCTGCCCGTCGTGCCATCGCGATCACTTCCGGCCAGGCGACGAAGCGCTCGACTTCTGGCAGCTGGATGCCGATCCGGCACGGACGTGTCATGGGCGATACTCCTGAATGTGCGTGCCGTGGCCGCGGTCGGTCAGCTGGACAGTCGGGCGGTGAGGCTCGTTCAGCAGCCGCCGATCGTACTGCTTGCCGTCAGCACTGTCGCCCTCACAGCCCGCCGATCGTGCTGACGCGATCAGGCGCCAGGTCATCCGCGAGCGCGCAGGAGGGCTGCCGTCTCCTCGCTCACCGGGGCAGCGAGGAGCGCAGCCACGAGGTCGACGAGGTGGCTGGTGAACAACAGGTCGTCGCGCCGTGGGGTGCCCGAGGCGCGGCGGGCGAGCTCGGTCGAGCTGACCCGGATCGCAGTGAAGCGATGGTGCAGGCGGCGAACCGCGACGTCGGGCAGCAGCGGACCGACGATCTGACGCCAGCGGTGGACGCTGTCGCTGAGGTTGGACCTGGCCTCGTCGAAGCGCAGTTCGGGTCGGTTCAGGACCTGGGCGTTGACCTGCAGGTAGGCCCGGCCCCCGTCGTGGTCGGCGAGCTTCGCGGCCGACGGACCGACCAGCGCCGCCGCCAGTTCGCGCAGGTCGTCGCGCCCTGCCCGCTGGTATTCGTCGAGCATCGCGTGGCGGGCGACATCGACGTCGGGCGTGTGCTTGGCCAGCACCGCGCGCACCAGGCCGCGACGGTCCACGAAGTGGTACTGCAGCGCAGTCGAGTTCTTCTGCCCGGCCGCGCTGTTGATCTCACGCAGCGACACTCCCTCGATCCCCCGCTCGGCGAACAACGTCTCTGCCGCGGCGATCAGCTGCTGTTTGGTCGACTCGGGGTTCGGGGCCATTCGTGGGCTAGGCTAGCATTTCATGCAGTCGCTTTAGATAGCGCGCCGACGTCCGAGGGGGATGCACATGGCCATCGATTTCACACTGGCACCCGAGCACGAAGAGATCCGCAGCCGGGTCCGGACCTTCGTCGATGACGTCATCAAGCCGGCCATCGAGCCGTTCGGTCACCGTGACGAGCTGGAGGGTGACAGCTACCGCAGCTATATCGGTGCGCTGATCGAGCTGCGCAAGCAGGCGGTCGCAGCCGGCCTCTGGCTGCCGCACATGCCCAAGGAGTGGGGTGGGATGGGCCTCGGCCACGTCGCCCTGGCGATGGTCCAGGCCGAGTCGGCCAAGACCCGCGTCGGCCCGTGGGTGCTCAACTGCCAGGCGCCGGACGAGGGCAACATGCACACGCTCGTGCATTGGGCCACGGACGAACAGAAGGAGAAGTACCTCAAGCCGCTCTGTGCCGGGACGACGTCGTCGTGCTTCGCGATGACCGAGCCCGAGGTCGCCGGGTCGGACCCGACATTGATCAAGACGTTCGCGATCAAAGACGGTGACGAGTGGGTCATCAACGGTCACAAGTGGTTCATCTCCGGCGCCAAGCGGGCCAAGTTCGCGATCCTCATCGCCAAGACCGAGCTGGACGTACCCGAGGGTGCCCGCGGCGGCAACACCGCGTTCATCATCGACCTGCCGAGCCAGGGCTGGAACAACGTGCGCGAGGTCGAGACGATGCACGGTCCCGGCGGTCACAGCGAGATCGTGATCGAGGACCTGCGCGTTCACGACAGCCAGATCCTCGGCGGTCGCGGCAACGGCCACCGCCTCGGCCAGTACCGGCTCGGCCCGGCCCGCCTGGCCCACTGCATGCGCTGGATCGCCCAGGCCGAGACCGCGCTGGACATGATGGTCGACCGCTCGCTGACGCGCTACAGCCATGGCAGCATCCTCGCCGAGAAGCAGGGCGTGCAGTGGCTCATCGCGGACTCGGCGATGGAGCTGTACCAGTGCAAACTGATGGTGCTCCATGCCGCGTACAAGATCGATCGTGGTGACGACTTCCGCACCGAGGTCTCGATGGCCAAGCATTTCGTCGCGAACAGCCTCAACCGGATCATCGACCGCGCGATCCAGGTCCATGGCGCGCTCGGCTACTCGACCGACACCCCGCTCGCGAACATGATGCAGCACGCCCGCTGGGCCCGCTTCGCCGACGGCGCCGACGAAATCCACCAGATGCGCATCGCCGAGAACACGATCAAGGCCTACACCGACAACGGCACGACCCGGTACGCGACGGGTGACCTGCCCATCTAATCTCACGCCATGACGAACAAGCTGCCCAACGTGAGACTCGGTATCGACATCGGTGGCACCGGCATCAAGGGTGCACCGGTCGATGTCACGGCCGGCAAACTGACGGCCGATCGGTTCCGCATCGACACCCCGCAGCCGGCGACTCCGGAGGCTGTCGCCAAGACCGTCGGTGAGATCGCTGCGCACTTCGACTGGAAGGGCCCGATCGGCGCGACGATGCCGGGCGTGGTCAAGAACGGCGTGCTGCTGACCGCCGCCAACATCGACAAGTCATGGGTGAACACCGATGCTGCGGCGCTGTTCACGAAGGCGACGGGCAACCCGGTCAGCGTGCTCAACGACGCCGACGCAGCGGGCATCGCCGAGATGACGTTCGGGGCGGGCAAGGGCCGCACGGGCGTGGTCGTGATGATCACGCTCGGCACCGGCATCGGCTTCGCCGTGTTCAACGACGGCGTGCTCCTCCCGAACACCGAGCTCGGCCATCTCGAGATGAACGGCAAGGATGCCGAGGAGCAAGCCAGCGCCAGAGTGCGCGACCTCAAGGACGAATCGTGGAAGAAGTGGGCGGCGAAGGTGGATGACTATCTCGACCACGTCGACGCGTTGCTGTGGCCGGACCTGATCATCATCGGCGGTGGCGTGTCGAAGAAGGCGGACAAGTTCTTCCCCTACCTCGACACGCGGGCCGAGCTCGTCGCGGCGAAGTTCGAGAACGAGGCGGGCATCGTCGGCGCCGCGCTCGCCCTCGGCGCCTGAGCCCTCAACGTGGCCGAGGGAGCAGAAGCTGAGCGCCTCGCAACAGCGCAGACCTCGGGCTGGCGGCGTTGGGGCACCTACCTCGCCGAACGCGCCTGGGGCACCGTGCGTGAGGACTACAGCGCGAGCGGCGATGCCTGGTCGTACTTCCCCCACGACCACGCCCGGTCCCGCGCCTACCGCTGGAGCGAGGACGGCCTCGCCGGATGGAGCGACGCGCACCAGTTCGTCTGTATGGCGCTCGCCCTCTGGAACGGCAACGATCCAATGCTCAAGGAGCGCCTGTTCGGGCTGAGCTCGACCGAGGGCAACCACGGCGAGGACGTCAAGGAGCAGTGGTGGTTCCTCGACAACACACCGACCCACAGCTACGCCCACTGGCGATACCGCTACCCCCAAGCCGCGTTCCCGTACGCCGAACTGATCGATGCCGGGCGCACGCGAGGCCGTCTCGATCCCGAGTTCGAGATCGCCGACACGGGCGTGTTCGATCACGGGTCCTGGAACGTCGAGGTCACCCACGCCAAGGCCGACGCGGATTCAGTCGTCATGCGCATCACTGTCCGCAACGACGGGCCGGCATCGGCCACCCTGCACGTGCTGCCGACCGTATGGTTCCGGAACACGTGGTCGTGGGGCACCGATGTCCGCCGACCGGTGCTGCGCAGTCGGGTTGACACCGACCCTCCGGCCGATGCGGCGACGACCGTCATCCACGGCGAGCACGCCGAGTTCGGTCGCTTCGCGGCGCGCAGCAAGCCGGCCGCGCCGGCCTTGTTCTGCGACAACGACACCAACACGGTCCGCCTCTACGGCGAGGGCGGAGCGGCGTACCCCAAGGACGGGATCAACGACCACGTCATCAGCGGTTCCTCGACCGTCAACCCCGACGGGCACGGCACCAAGGCCGCCTTCCACCACGTCGTGACCCTCGCGCCGGGCGCGCAGACGGTGATCGACGTCGTGCTCGGGCCAGCGGAAGGCGACGTGGTCGACTCCGACGCGGTGGTCCACCAGCGACGCGCCGAGGCCGACGAGTTCTACCGCCAACTGACTCCGGCGGCCGCCTCGCCGACCGAGGTGATCGTGCTGCGCCAGGCATTTGCCGGGCTACTGTGGTGCAAGCAGCTCTACCACTTCAACGTCGAGCGCTGGCGCACCGGTGATCAATGGCCGCCGCCCGAGGAACGGCTCGCCGGCCGCAACGGGACGTGGCGGCACTTCGACGCGTTCGACATCATGTCGATGCCGGACACGTGGGAGTACCCGTGGTTCGCGTCGTGGGACGTCGCCTTCCAGTCCGTCGCGCTCGCCCATCTGGACCCGGAGTTCGCCAAGGCTCAGCTGATCCTGCTCTGCCGCGAGTGGTACCAGCACCCGAACGGCAACCTCCCCGCCTATGAATGGAACTTCAGCGACGCCAACCCACCGGTGCACGCCTGGGCGGCGCTGCAGGTGTTCGAGATCGACGGCAGCACCGACCACGTCTTCCTCGCCCGGGTGTTCCACAAACTGCTGCTCAACTTCACGTGGTGGGTCAACCGGATGGACTCGGAGGGCAACAACGTCTTCGAGGGCGGCTTCCTCGGCCTCGACAACATCGGCCTGTTCGACCGCAGCTCGCCTGTGCCCGGTGGCGGCGTGCTGGAGCAGGCCGACGGTACGGCCTGGATGGCCAAGTACTGCCTCGACATGCTCGCGATCGCGCTCACCCTCGCCGATCACGACCCGTCCTACGAGGACGTCGCGACAAAGTTCTTCGAGCACTTCACGTACATCGCCACGGCCGCCGAAACGCTGTGGCAGGACGACGACGGCTTTTTCCACGACGTGCTCCACTTCGCCGACGGCTCCGATCTCGCCCTGCGCTACCTCTCGATGGTCGGCCTGATCCCGCTCACCGCCGTGACGGTGCTCTCTCGCGACCTCCGCCACCGGTTACGCAACTTCGCCTTCCACATGACCTGGTTCGAGCACAACCGGCCCGACTACGTGAGCGTCGTCTCGCACACGATGCAACCCGGCAAGGTCGGCGAGCGTCTGCTGTCCGTCGTCGGCCCGGACCGGCTCAGTCGGCTGCTCGAGACGATGCTGTCCGAGGACCACTTCCTGTCGCCGAACGGCTTGCGCAGCATGTCGCGCGAGCACCTCGAGCACCCCTACCTGCTCGCCCTCGGTGGCAACATCTACCGGGTCGACTACGAGCCCGGTGAATCGGCGACGGCACTGTTCGGCGGCAACTCGAACTGGCGCGGCCCGGTGTGGTTCCCCATCAACGTGCTCGTCATCGAGGCGCTGATCCGCTATCACCACTACCTCGGTGACGAGTACACCGTCGAGATGCCGACCGGGTCGGGCAACCGGATCAGCCTCGCCGAAGTCGCACTCGAACTGTCCCGACGGCTGATCGGGCTGATCACCCCCGACGCAGACGGCGCAGCGCTGTTCCACGAGTACTTCCACGGCGACACCGGAGCGGGCCTCGGTGCGGATCACCAGACCGGCTGGACCGCGTTGGTCGCCCACCTGATCATCCGCACCCACGCCGACGTCCCGCTGAGCGACCCGGCCACCTGACCCGGCCCGCCCAACCCGGCCGAGCCCCCAGGGACGAAACGGCCCCAGGCCACGTGGGGGCGCGAGACGTCTCAGACCACGCTGCGCACGTGGCCTGCGCGGCCGACGTGGTCAGTCGTCGTTGGCCGTGGCTGGCGTGGTCAGTCGTCGTTGGCGAGCAGGTACATCAGGCTGCTGGTGTCCCAGCGCTTGCCGCCCCGGTCGACAACGGCGGCGTAGAAGCCGTCGACCATCTCCGCGACCGGCAGACGGGCACCGTTCTTGGACGCTTCGCCGAAGCAGATCCCGAGGTCCTTGCGCATCCACTCGACGGCGAACCCGAAGTCGAACGACCCCTGCGACATCGTGATCGCGCGGTTGTCCATCTGCCAGCTCTGGGCGGCCCCTTTGCCGATGGTGTTGACGAGCTTGTCGACGTCGAGCCCGGCGCGCATCGCGAAGTTGATCCCCTCGGCCAGGCCCTGGACCACGCCGGCGATGCAGATCTGGTTGACCATCTTGGCCAGCTGTCCCGAACCCGTTGCACCCATCAACTCACACGCCTTGGAGTACACGGCGATGACGGCGGCCGCCTTGCGGAACACGAGGAGGTCGTCGCACCCGCACATCACAGTGAGCGCACCGTTCTCGGCGCCGGCCTGTCCACCGCTGACCGGTGCATCGACGAACCCGACGCCGGTGGCCGCAGCCATGGCACCGATCTCCCGGGCGACGTCGGCGGACGCAGTCGTGTGGTCGACCAGCACGGACCCGGCGCGCATTCCCGCCAACGCCCCGTCCGGACCGAGCACGACCGAACGCAGATCGTCGTCGTTGCCCACGCAGACGAACACGATCTCGGCACCGTCTGCGGCGTCACGCGGCGTCTCTGCCGACCAGCCGCCGTGGGCAGCGACCCAGGCATCAGCCTTGGCCTGGGTGCGGTTGTAGACCGTCACCTCGTGACCCTTTGTGCTGAGGTGGCGCGCCATCGGCGCACCCATGACTCCCAATCCGATGAATGCGACCTGTCCCATGGAACGATTGTGACAGAGCGCCGGTCGATCCCTACGACCAACTCACATGCCGTCTGTGTCAAGACACTGGTCGAGTTCGCACCTGTGTCTTGACACAGAGCGGTCGAACCCGCTCAGCGCAGGGTGTCGATGATCTCGTCGATCAGCGAGGTCGATGTCAGCGGATGCATGAACACGAGCCGGCCGACGGGCTCGCCGCGCCATGTCGTCGGAGCGACGAAGGCGATGCCGTCATCGAGCAGCCGGCGCGCCCAACTGCTCCAAGCCGCGCGGTCCCAGTCCTTGCGACGGAACAGCACGACCGACAGTTCCGGCTCGATGACCAGCGAGACATGCGGGCCAGCGCCGGAGATGGCGGCGGCGGCGTAGCGGGCCAGTTCGACGCCGCGGCGGATCGCCGCGGCGAAGGCATCCGTGCCGTGCAGCACGAGTGCGAACCACAGTGCCAGTCCCGTGGCCCGACGGGTCAACTGATAGCCGAAGTCGGCCGGGTTCCATTCGTCGCCGTCGGAGCGGAACACGTCGATGTACGGGCCGTGCTGGGCATGCACCGCCGCTGCGAGCGCCGGGTGGCGGTAGACGAGCGCGCACGAACCGGCCGGGGCGAACAGCCATTTGTGCGGATCGACGATGAAGGAGTCGGCACGGCCGATGCCACGCAGCCGCTCGGCGAACTCGGGCAACAACAGCGTCGCTGCCCCGTAGGCGCCGTCGACGTGGAACCACGCATCGAGCGAATCGGCGACGTCGGCCAAGCCGTCGAGGTCGTCGATCAGGCCGGCGTTGGTCGAGCCGGCCGAGCCGACGACGATGCCGATGTCTGTGCGGCCACGCGCCGCCTCGGCGAGTGCATTGCCGGCGAACCGTCCATCGGTACCGGTTGGCACCGTCAGCGCCGTGAGCCCGAGGAGCCGCAGGGTGTTGCCGATCGACGCGTGCGCTGTGTCGGCGACTGCGACGATGCGCCGGTCCGGCCGCTGGTCGCAGGCCACGGCCAGCGCAGAGAGGTTGCCGATCGAACCGCCGCTCATGAAGCACCCGCCGGCACCGTCGGGCATCCCGGCCAGACCGGCGAGCATCGCCAGGACCTGGTTCTCGGCGGCGACAGCTCCTGATGCCTCCAGCCACGATTCGGCCGGCACCGACGTCGTGCCGACAACGGCATCGACCCACGCCGCCGCAGCCGCGGGAGAGACCGGGATGAACGCGAGGAAGCGCTCGCTGTCGATGCCGATCGTGTTGGCCATCACCTCATCGGTGAACAGGCTCCAGGCCTGCGCCGCGCCGAGCCCACCGCTGGTGATGGCACCGTCGAGCGCGACTCGCATGTCCGTCGCACTGGCCGTGCGACCGAGCGGCGATCTCGTCAATCGTTCGGCGATGAACCGGGTGACGACGTCCGCGAGATCGCCGATGTCGGCATCGGCCCCGTGTAGCGCTCCCACACGTCGACCCGAACTACTGGGGAGTGACGTAGGCGCTGGTGATGCCGCCATCGATGATCAACGACTGGCCGGTCATCCAGCTGCTCTCGTCGCTGGCCAGGAAGAGCGCTCCGTTGGCGATCTCGATCGGTTCGCCGAAGCGACCCATGGGGATGTGCACCAGGCGCCGGTTGCGCTTCTCGTCGTCGCTCAAGAACTTGGCGAGCATCGGCGTCATGATCGGCCCCGGGCAGAGCGCGTTGGCACGGATGCCCTGACGTGCGTAGATCACGGCAATCTCACGAGTCATCGCAAGGACAGCGCCCTTGGAGGCGGTGTACGCGATCTGCGGTGTCGCAGCGCCCATATGGGCGACGAACGAGGCGACGTTGACGATGCTGCCACCGCCGCTCGCGAGCATCGCGGGAATCGCGTACTTGCAGCCGAGCAGCACACCCTTGACATTGATGTCCATCGTCAGCTGGTAGGTCTCCATCGACGTGTTCGTGGGGCCGTCGTCGTCACCGATCATCACACCGGCGTTGTTGTAGAGCACGTGCAGGCCGCCGAAGGTCTCGACGGCATGGCTGACGGCGGACTCGATCGAGGATTCGTCGGTGACGTCGCAACGTACGAATGTGGCCTCGCCACCCGCGGCGGCGATGGCCTCGACGGCCTCGTCACCATCGTTGATGTCAGCGATGACGACCTGCGCGCCTTCGGCCGCAAAGCGTTCGGCCCCGACCCGGCCGAGGCCCGACGATGCACCGGTGATCAACGCCACCTTCCCACTCAACCGACCCACAGCTGCCTCCGAATTCCTGGTACGAACGAACGACGAATCCTAGAGTGAGCGACCGCGCTACACGCGTTCCCAGTAGCGGCGCAGCTCCCAATCGGTGACCGCCTGGTTGAACGCCATCCACTCGCCCTTGGCCGCAGTCAGGATGTGATGATGCACGTCGTCGCCGAAGCACTCCTTGGCGATCGTGCTGTTCTCCCACAGTTCGATCGCGTCGCGGATGTTCCACGGGATGCGCGGGATGTCCTTGGCCTCATAGCCGTTGCCGTCGAACGGGTCACCGAGCTCCAGTGCGTTGCGGATGCCGTACAGTCCGCCGGCCAGGATCCCGGCGAACGCGAGGTAACTGTTCGCGTCGCTGCCGGGGATCCGACACTCGACCCGAGTGCCCTTGCCGTGGCCGACGAGGCGGTAGCCGAGCGTGCGGTTGTCGACGCCCCAGCCGATTCCGGTCGGCGCCCACGACGCTGGCTGGAAGCGCTTGTAGCTGTTGATCGTCGGCGCCCAGAGCAGCGCGAACTCCTGCGACGTCGCGATCAACCCGGCAAGGTAGTGACGGAAGATCGTCGACATCCCGTGGTGGTCGTGATCGGGACCCGACTCGTGGTCGTGTTCGTTGTGGCCGTCGAACAGCGCCGTCTCGCCGTCCATCGTCCACAGGCTGGAGTGGATGTGGCACGACGAACCGGCGTCGTTCATGTCCCACTTGGCCATGAAGCTGATGCTGCGTCCGCTGAGCGCAGCCATCTCCTTGGCACCGTTCTTGTACACGCTGTTGCGGTCGGCCATCTCGACGGCCGTGGTGTAGTCGAGGTTGATCTCGTGCTGGCCGCGGCCGGCTTCGCCCTTGCTGAACTCGACAGGTACGCCGGCCAATTCGAGGTTCCGACGCAGCTGGCCGATGATGTACTCGTCCTTGGTCGTCTGCAGGACGTGGTAGTCCTCCAGCCACGGGCTGTGCGTCTTCAGGTCGCGGTAGCCCTTGTCGTGGGCTTCGTCGTAGGTGTCCTTGAACAGGAAGAACTCGATCTCGCTGGCCACCATGGGCAGGTACCCCATCGCCTCGGCGGCATCGACCTGGCGCCGCAGGATGGTCCGCGGAGCGACATCGATCAGCTGTTTGGTCTCGACGTCGAACAGGTCACACATGATCATCGCCGTCTTGGGCACCCACGGGATGATCCGGATCGTGTCCCAGTCCGCCGCTGCGAGCATGTCGCCGTAGCCGCTCTCGTAGCTCGTGAAGCGGTACCCGGCGACCGGGTTGTTGTCCATGTCGCAGGCGATCAGGTAGTCGCAGTTCTCGGTCCCGGCGTCGGCCACGCTGTCGAGGAAGAACCGCCCCGTCGTTCGCTTGCCGACGAGCCGACCCTGCAGGTCGGGAAACGCCATCAACACCGTGTCGATCTCACCCGCCCGGATCTTGTCTTCCAATGCTTGGCGGGTGACGGCGACGCGTGCTGACATGGATCAGCACTGTACGGCACCTGGTCGCGCCGGCGAGGTGTGATCCGCCGCCGACGACGACGACGACACGAGGCCGAGGCCGAGGCCCCGCCGGACTGCGAGCCCCACCCGAGACATCTCGCCGATCGGCGAGACGTCAGTCTGCGCTGACAACGCGACAATCCAGCCTGACGTCCCACCGAATACACATCACTCGAGAGCGCCGCACGCCATCCGGCGCAAGGCAGCGGATCGAAGGCTCGGCGGTCGCCGCGGCCGCCGACGAACGAGCTTCGCCCCCGTCTCTGCAGGGGTTCAGGGCAGGGGTTCAGGGCAGGGGTTCAGGCCTTCTTCTTGACTTCCTTGGCCGGTTTGAGCACGCCCTTGGCGAGTGCTTCGTCGAGGTAGTGCTCAGCCTCTTCGGCGCTCACCTTCAGGGCTGGGGCGATCTCGCTGATGAGGTTGATCCGGGCCCGCTCGTACATCGTGCGCTCCGCGGCCGACAACGACGCGTCACGGTTACGCGCGGCGAGGTTCCGCACCACTTCGGCGACCTGGTAGACGTCGCCGCTCTTCAACTTCTCCTGGTGGTTCTTGAACCGCCGGCTCCAGTTGGAGGGAACGCGGGGGTCGGCCTTGGAGAGCACGGACACGAGGTCTTCGAGCTCGTCCGGTGAGACCGGAGGACGCACGCCGACATCAGCAGCGCGAGCAACCGGGACCGACAGCGTCATCTCGTTGATGATGGTGCGGAGGATCAGGTACTCCGTCGTCTCGCCGAATGCGACCACTTTCTTGGTCCCCTGGACCAGGCATGCGCCATGCTGGGGATAGATGACGGTGTCGCCCTTCTTGAACTTCACGCGCAATACCTCACGAATCTGCGGACGGCTGTTGGTCGGCTGGGGAACCCCGCTGCCTCAGAACAGTGACTCAATGGTAAGGGTTTCGACCCCCTTTTCCTCATGCCGGGCGGGCTCGCGCCGCTGCCGCCGACCGAGTCGCGCCTGCATGCCTACCATCGCGTGATGAGGATCCACGATCTCCCGACGCCGGCGCTGATCATCGACGTCGAGCCATTCGAGCGCAACCTGGTGACCATGGCCGGCCGACACCCCGGGCGTGCGTTGCGGCCGCACGTCAAGGCCCACAAGTGCACCACACTCGCTGCGGCGCAGGCAGCCGCCGGCCACCGCACGTTCACATGTGCGACGCCGCGCGAGGTGCTCGGCATGGCGGCGGCCGGTCTCGGTGACGATCTGCTGCTCGCCAACGAGGTGCTCGACCCGAGCCGCCTCGGCGCACTTGCTGCGGCCCAGGACACGGCGATGATCACCGTCGCCGTGGACTCCGCCGAAACCATCGATACCGCCGCCGACGCCGGGATCGAGCACGTCCTCATCGATGTGAACGTCGGGCTGCCCCGGTGCGGCTGCGACCCGGCGGATGCTGGTCGGCTCGCCGATCGAGCGCGCGCCGCAGGCCTCGTCGTGCGCGGCGTGATGGGCTACGAGGGCCATCTGATGATGGTCACCGACCGCGAGGCCCAGCGCACCCAGGTCCGCTCGGCGATGGACCTGCTCGTCGCCGCCCACACGGATGTCGGTGGCGACATCGTGTCGGCGGGCGGCACCGGCACTCACGATCTGCACGACGACCGGGTCAACGAGGTCCAGGCTGGCAGCTACGCACTGATGGACACCCACTACGGACAGCTCGGGCTGCCGTTCGAGCAGGCGTGCTTCGTCGTCGGCACCGTCGTGTCTTCGAACAGCCGCCACTCGGTGGCCGACGTCGGGCTGAAGGCGTTGGGCATGGACCACGG
>JANXUX010000086.1 GCA_025351965.1 Actinomycetes bacterium
CGCGCCAACTGGCGGAACAAGGGCCGATGGCTCACCGAGGGCGGCGCTGAGTGGGCTGCGCTCGTGCTCGTCGGGGGTGACCCGAGCGACGACGGTTGGTGGCGGGCGTGGCTCACCACGACCGACGAGCCCTTGTTCGCGTACAGCTATTCGGCCATGGGACTTTTCTTCCACCTCGACGAATCGGGCATCGATCCGTGGGAGGTGTTCCCAGCGATGATGCAGGCACCGGACAACGCGTCCGCGTTCTCAGCATCCGGCGCCGACGCGGAGGCATTCATGGCGACGTGGGCGTCCGGGTTCTTCCGGGAACCGGATCGCGGGGATGCCTGGGACCTGACCGGCGTGCGCATCAGCAACGACAAAGGCCCGTGGGTACCGCTCAGCGTCGACGACGGGCAGACCGTTGCGTTCGTGGCCGGCGCCTACAAGCATTCGGGATACCGGCTGGCCGTCAACGCCGAGGTGGTCACGTTCTCGACGATCGGGTACGTCCGCTTGCATGATGGGGCGACGGACGTCGCTCGCCTGTCCGCATCGACCTTCTGTGCGAAGCAGGGCGGCTGCGGCAAATGTCCCGACGGAACGCCACTCCGCAACGATCCACAGCCCCTCGGAACCACGGTGCTGCTGGGCGTGTCCAGCGGCGCGCTGTCGTCGAGCGGGACGGTCACCGGTCAGTCGATCGCGGACTACTGCAAGGACCAGACCGCAGTGTGGGTCCGGTTCGAACGACCCGGATCCCCGGGGGTCCTGCCAGGCAACGTGGTGGAGATCTACGGATGCCAAGGCCCCTTCGGTGGCTGGCAGGGTGTTCTTCGGTCCGGTGGACTCGACGCTGGCGACGGCTTCGTCGTGCCGTTCGCCGAGATCCCGCTGACCTTCGCCTTCTCCGGTGAGGGTGCCCAGACCACGCACACCGCGACGAACGGCAACGTTCCGACTCCGATCGGCAACATCACTGCCGCGTTCGAGCTCGACATCGCGATCGACACGGACGCCACCACGATGTCGATCACCGGCATGGGAACTGCGGCCACAGACATCATCTCGGTGAGCGACTTCATCGGCGACGGGGGCAGTGCCCTGCCGATCGAGCCGGCACCACCGGGCTCGTGCGCCTGATGGGGTCAGCTCAGGCTCGTTCATGTGGGCGTCGCAGCATCGGCCGTCGCGGTATCGGCCGTCGCGGCGGCCGCATCAGTGGGGTTGATCGAGGCGGTGGGTAGGACGGGTGGCTCTGATTGGACTTCATCACTTCGACGATTGACATCGTGACGACCGTGCGATTGCCCGACGACCTCGCCAAGTGACCCGCTATCTCAGCCTTGCCGAGTTCTCGTACCTCGCCGAACACGTCTTACAGCGTCGGTCAGATGAATACGGTTGGGCCCTCGATGGGCCGCCCGCTCAGACGGGCACCCAGCGGCGCCCAGTTGCGGTGGCTGTGGACGACGTGTGTCTTGGCCACCGAGGCGTCGGCGACGAGCTGGGCGAACACGGAATCGGCCTTGATCGCCGTTGTCGTCATGAGATCGAACATCGAGCGGGTCACGTCGGCGGCGACGGTCGCAGCATTGACGATCGCCAGTCGTAATGGAGCCGTGACATCCAACGACAGGTCACCGCCTTCGACGCAGGCTTGCCAGACCCGTTCGATCTCGGCGACCAGCAACGCCCTCGCCGACCGTGTCATCGCCTCGGCGCGGGCGAGCGTTTGCCGGTAGAGCGGATCGTCGCTGCGCATCGGCGCGAACACAATGAAGATCGAGTTGTCGGGGATCTGCACGTCGGTGACCCCGTAGTCGTTCGATGCGGTCGCCCGAGATCGTGGGTGAGCGGATCGCCCGCTTCGTCACGGAGAGAGACACCGCCGATGAACCGATCGGCGTAGGTCGACCCGCTCCCGAAGTCCCACTGGCCGGTCACCCGCGAAACATCGCCAGCGCGCACCGCGACTTCCGCTGGTCTGTGTTCCGATGGCCGTTGAGCGTGAAGGTACAGATGGCCGCCAATGGGCAGACGACCTGTCCGCCGAAACTCCCTGGGGAGTGTGTCAGCGCAAGACACTCCCCAGGAACATCGAAGCCAGCCGGGACGCCCCGTCCGCGAGCGACGGTTTGCGTGATCTGTGGCCTCGTGCGATGCGGTCCGCCATCGCTAGCTTCGGGCGATGCCCGACCCTCTGATCGATGTCGCTGATCTCCGCGACGGCACGTATCCCCCGGACGACCACTTCCTGCGTGATCTGTCGATCGTGTCCGAGCGAGTATCGAGGGTGCGGACGGTCAGCGCGACCGAGCTGGATCCGGGCAAGCTCGACAATACCGGACAGCCGGCGATCGGGTTCCTGGCCGCGCTCATCGACCTGAACGCCGCACAGGCGGCATTGCTCGCCGTCCACCCGAAGTGGACGGCCACGTCGGGGTTGTCCGTGCATCTGTCGGGCGCTGGCGCCACGCGCTCGGTGCTGTCCGAGTCGACGGTGGTTCGGGTCGGCTCGAACCTGGTCGTCGTCCGCACATCCGTGTACGACGGCAACGGCGATGACGCCGATGCGCTCCTCGACGACGCTGTTCGGCGGGAGCCGGGATCACACGAACGAGCCCGGATCGCCTCTGCACTGTTGACGTTCGTCCGCATCCCCGGCGAAGCGTCGCGGGTCTCGGCGACGTTCGATCCAGCCGCTGTCAGCCATCGCAACCGAATGGGCGCTCCAGCCGAACCTCGCGCCGGCGCGATCATGGATCGCATCGGCGGCAGCGTCCTCGCTCCGGGGATGGTCAGCGTCGAGCCGTCGGAGTACGTCAACAACAGCTTCGCCACGATCAACGGCGGGGTCTACGGCGTGCTGTTCGCTGCCGCCATCGAGTCGTTGTCTCCAGGGCTGGTCACCACGGACATCGAGGTGCAGTTCCTCAGCCAGACCAAGGTCGGACCCGTCGTGACGACCGCGTTGCCCGTACGAGATGTCGGTGGCGTCATCGTGTGCGAACTCGAGGCCCGCGTCGCCGACAAGGTCCTTGCAACGGGCACGGCAACAGCCTCGGCCTCCCGCTGACGGTAGAGGCACGTCTGCTGATGGCGGGTCGCATCATCGTTCGCCGATGGAGTTGGTCTGTGCGGGATGAGCCAAGTCGAATTCATGGTGGGTGGCGTATCTGTCGCGGCCAGCGGCCTTGGCCTGGTACATGGCAAGGTCGGCGTTGACGAGCATCTGTTTCGCGCTGACGCCGCCCGCCTGGAAGGGGGCGACGCCGACGCTGACGGTGGGACTGAGGATCCCGGTTCCGTTGTTCACAGAGGCTTCGACGCGCACGGCCTCGACCAGATCCTGTGCGACCAGTTCGGCCTGTTCACTGTCCACCCGGTGCAGGATCACGGCGAACTCGTCGCCGCCGAGCCGGGCGATCACGTCGGAGGTTCGCAGGCGGCGCCTCAGCGCCCCCACGGCCGAGATGATGATCTCGTCGCCGACGTTGTGGCCGAGTGTGTCGTTGATCTGTTTGAAGTGGTCCAGGTCGAGGAGCAGCAGTGCGCCGCTGGCTCCGTAACGAGAAACGTTGTCGACGTGTCGGTCGAGCTCGGCTTCGAAGCCGCGTCGGTTCAGCAACCCGGTGAGGGCATCGTGGTCGGCGAGGTAGCGCAGCCGGAGATCGACCTGCTTACGGTCGGTGATGTCTCGGACCATCACCAAGACTCGTTCGGGGTCGCCGTCAGCGTTCGGCATCGGGGTGACGTCGAACTGGAAGAACAGCCCGGTCGGCACGGAGAAGTGCTCGAGGGTCCCGGGCGCGAGCAACCCGGATTCGTAGAACGGACGCAGCGTCGCCGCTTCCTCGGCGTCGACGATCTCCTCCAGCAACCGCCCTGGTGTGACGTTTCGTTCTTCGTAGCGCCATGTCCTGGCCCCCGGGCCGGTCACCGTTTCGAGCCTCAGCTCGGTGTCCCAGACCATCACTGCCGTGTCGGGGAGGTGATCGGTGACAGCTCGGTAGCGGAACTCCGCAGCTTGCGTCTCGGCCAAGCTGATCCTCAACAGATCCCTCTCCGCCTCGATGTGGCGAGCGGCGACCCGTACCCGTTCTTCTGCCTGGCGTCGTCGCCGTGCGCTCCGACCGAGGGCCGCGAGCGCGCCACAGAGCCCGAGAACGACGGCACCGGCAAGGGAGAGCAACGTCTGGCGCAGACTTCTGACGCTCGTGTACGCCGTCGCCGCAGCGACATCGGCGCGTACGGTCCAGCCGATACCGGGGACGGGGGACGAGGCCGACAACAGGTGTGCGTCGCCGTCGAAGCGATCAGCCTCCAGCGAATGTCCGGCCAGTGCGGCGTCGATGCCGGGATCGCCACGCAGCGAGACGAGCTCCCCTGGAACCGCGCCGGACCCGCCCACCACGACGCCGCGCTGATCGGTGACGGTGAACGAAATGTCGCGCGCGGCGAATCGGTCGGCGATGGTGTCGATGGCGAGGACTTCGTAGGTGATCAAGAAATACGCGACGGTCGTACCCTTGGCGGACCGGATCGGCGCTGCAATTCCGACCACGCGGGGATGCCCGGCGATCACTGAGACATACGCTTCGGAGACGTACACGTCCTGGGTGGATCGCACGCCTCTGAACCAGTCGCGATCGCTGAGGTCCACTCCTGCGAGCGCCGGTGAGTGCGGGGACACCGCCGCCAGGTGCCCGTCGACGGTGATCAGGGCCATTGCGGATATGCCTGGATTGCGCCGGTTCACGGGCCCGAAGATCGCTTCGACTCGATCTGGGTCGATCTGGGCGACCGAGCCGTCCCCCACTGCATCGAGCAGCTCCTGATCAAACGAGAAGCTGCGTACCAGCTCGACGACCGCTCCGATCGCGTCCTCGACGTACGTCACCCCGACTGCGGCGTTGGCCCGCACGCGTTCGTGCACTTGGCGCGTCGCCAGGTCGGTTGCGAGCTCGAGGCTGCCGTAGGTCAAGCCGCCGAACAGACCGAGGACCGTCACAACGACGACAGCAGCCATCCGCCGACTCGAGCGATCCGATCGCGTCGCACGCGGTGTGTCGGTGTCGGTCTCGTCGGATGCGACGGTGATCATCTGACCTCGAGTCATGTGAGGGGGGTCGGCAGCTGCTCAGGATCATCGGTCGAACCCGCGCCTGGCAGGATGATCTTCTTGAGTCATTCTCGGACGAACCTCCGAACGCCGATGCCCAGACATTCACCCGTCACCTGTCACCCGTCATCCGGCTGGTGAGTCCGGCATCGCCGAAGTGCACACCTGCGACGTCACTGCGGACTGCTACCGCACATTCCCCGAACTCGGCGGGAAAGCTAGCCCGCTCGCCGATCATCCGGCAGGCGTTGGCGAAGTTCCCACAGCTCGAGCCGGTCGGCAGGGTCACCGACGCCGTGACCGCGTCGTAGACGACGCTTCCGCTCGGCACCATGCGGCCGGCGACTCCGGCCACCATCGCCATCACGAGGGGCCGAAACCGACTCTCGATCGCTGGCAAGTTCGTGGTGATCCAGATCAAGGATTCGTCACGCGGCTGTGTGGCGTGACCGACCCTGGTCAGTTGGACTGCCAGCACGTCCCCGACGACGGCGCCGAATGCTCTGAATCCCGAGACCCGCCCGCTTCGTTGAACGAGGCGGAGCCCGACCTGATTCGCAACACCAGGTCGCTCGGCCAGCTGCTCGACGAACCGCAAGGCTTCCATTCGGTCGGTGGGCTCGACCAGGCCGAGAAACGACGACCCGACGAGATCCCCGGAGCCGAACCACTGCAACGCTGAGCTGTCGACGACCTGAATGGCATACCTCTGCGACGCGATGATGATCATTGATCTGCTCCTTCCGGGCAGTCGGCGACGATGTCGTCTGGGTGCCAGTGGACCCGCGGTTTCAGTATCGGCGACAACCCGCTTGTTCGTGAATGACCACATTGGGTCATTAGGTGATCTGTGGTTCGGCCGATGAACACAGGACTGCCTCTCGGCAGATGGCGCGTCAGAACGAACACCGGTCGACGGCGGAGCGCAACAGCGCGATGCACGGAAGGGAACCATGGAGCGCGAGCAACTGCAGGGGACCACGATGGCCGCCGCCGCCGACAGCGGAGCGGACCACGACGCCGTGTTCGTCGCAGAGGTGCGCGCAGCGATCGAGGCCGGCGACATCTGGGTCGCGTATCAACCGATCGTCGAACTGGGATCCTCCCGGTTGCACAAGGTGGAAGCGCTCGCTCGATGGACGCACCCGACCCGGGGTCCGATCTCGCCGTGCGAGTTCATCCCTCGGTCTGAACAGACCGGTGTGATCGACGAACTGGGAGAGTGGATCCTGGAGCGTGCCTGCCGTGACGTCGTCGCTCTACGCGACCACGGCATCGAGGTCGATCTGAACGTCAACTTCTCCGTGGTGCAGCTGTGGCAGCCGGGGATCGCTAGACGGACAGCAGAGATTCTCAGTCGAACCGGACTTCCTGCGGATCGACTTTGGGCCGAACTCACCGAGAGCGTGTTTGTCGACGACACGGCCCTCGACCCGCTCATCCAGCTCCACGATCTCGGAGTGCATCTTGTGATCGACGACTTCGGCACCGGCTTCTCCAACTTCCAGTACATCAGCCGGCTCCCGATCAGCGGTCTGAAGATCGACCGCAGCTTCGTCGCAGGGGTAGGTGTCAATGCAAGTGACACCGCCATCGTTCGCTCGATGTTGGCCCTCGGTCGCGAACTCGGGCTTGAGGTCGTCGGCGAAGGTATCGAGACGGCGTCCCAGCGGACCCAGCTGCAGAACTTCAGCTGCCGCCTCGGCCAGGGATGGCTGTTTGCGCCCGCGCTTCGTCCGGCTGAGCTGGTCGCTCGTTTCAGCACCGCTGCCGGCGGGTCCGACCACCCCGCTCGGCCCATCACCGAGGTCGCCCGCCTCGCTGCGCTTCGGGCGTGCAAGGTGTTGGACACCGCCCCCGAGGCCGCGTTCGATGCGTTGGCGATACTGGCGTCCGACTTGTTGGGGACCCCGATGGCACTCATCTCGCTCATCGACGCCGATCGTCAGTGGTTCAAGGCATGCGTCGGCCTCGACCTCGACCTCGCGGAAACCGGGCGCGAGATCGCCTTTTGCAACTACGCCATCGCCGACCCGCACTCACCGTTCGTCGTGGTCGACGCAACGCGCGACGAACGATTCGTCACCAACCCGTTCGTGGTCGAGTCGCCGAACATTCGCGCATACGCCGGTGCGCCGATCCGCAGCCGAGAAGACTTGCCGCTCGGCACCCTGTGCGTACTCGACACCCGGCCACGCGAATTCACGCCCGAACAGTTGGCGCAACTCACGATGCTCGCTGCGCAGGCCGCCGCCTTGCTCGACCTCCGGCGGCGCGCCGAGGAACTCAACAACCTGTTGCGCGCCCCGGCCAGGCCACGCCGACCGGCTCGGAGACTCGAGGACATCTCGTCATGGACTCTGATCGAGACGACTCGCCGGTCGCAGCTCTGCGCAGCATCCACGCCGGACCCCTCCACCAATGCGGTGGGCTGACGATCGACACCGAAGCCCGCCGGCCCTGTGCATAGTCCCTGACCTGGTCAAACAGGTCAGGGACGTGGAGGCGACGCCGGGAATCGAACCCGGTTGGACGGCTTTGCAGGCCGCTGCCTAACCATTCGGCCACGTCGCCGTGTCACTTTCGCGACTTCGGCACCGCACGATATCGGCTCGGCGGCCGATCTGTTGAGACCGCGGCAGGACACGAGCTGGACCGAGTTCGTCTGACACCATTCCCCGATGCATCTGCACCGTCGAACCCTGGTCATCTGCGCATCGATCGGCCTGCTCGCCGCGGCGTGCAGCTCTGAGTCGTCGTCGTCGTCGTCATCGTCACCGCCTTCGACCAACGCGACCACGACATCGACCGCCACACCCACCACCTCGATTGCCGAGACCACCGAGACGGTTGGATCCACGGACAACCCGCCCACCGCTCCGGCGACGTCCACGACGGTGGGGGTGGACACCACCACCACGTTCGATCCCGCGACGCTGGCGATCGAGTACGAG
>JANXUX010000156.1 GCA_025351965.1 Actinomycetes bacterium
TGATCATGACGTCGAACCTCGGCACGGCGGATCTGCGCAAGGCCAATGTCGGCTTCACCCGCAACGACGAAGCGGTCAGCTACGAGCGGATGAAGGACAAGGTCATGGAGGCCCTCAAGGGTCACTTCCGTCCCGAGTTCCTGAACCGCATCGACGACGTCGTCGTCTTCCACGAGCTGGCCCAGAGTGAAGTCATGCAGATGGTCGATCTGATGACCAAGCGCCTGATCGGCCAGCTGGAGAGCCAGGGTCTCGGCATCGAGCTCACCCAGACGGCCAAGGAGCACCTTGCGGTCAAGGGTTACGACCCGCAGCTCGGCGCCCGCCCGCTGCGTCGTGCCATCCAGCGTCTGGTCGAGGATCCCCTCTCGGAGAAGATCCTCTACAAGGAGTTCCGTGCCGGCGAGATCATCGTCGTCGACACCGAGGAAGATCCTGATCGCCCAGGCGAGCAGCGCATCGCATTCCGCTCGGTCGAGGGCCTGCAGTCCCCACCCGACATCCAGTTGGCCGGGGCCGGCGACGGTGGCCCGGCTGCCGGCGGCAGCGACTGATCCTGGCTGGCAGGCGACGACCACCAATCACGACGACGATGCCCGGCCGAACGGCCGGGCATCGCTCGTTGTGCGCACCGGTCGGGAGGCTGCGGCAGGGTCAGGCCGCCGTTCCGCTGAAGTTGGCCGAGAGCGAGACCAGCGGGCAATCGGCGCTGCCGGAGAACGTGATCGCGTAGTCGCCGGTCACGACTCCACCGCCGACGGTGATGGAGATGTTCGCCGTCGCCGAGCCGCAGGTGTCGACCGGGATTCCGAAGGTGCTCGTGTAGGTGCCCCCGCCGGCGGGGACGAGGGCGATCTGGCTCCCCGGGCCGGAGAAGATCGACGCGCCGGCGCCGGTGCTGAGCGCCACCTCACCGCCGGCTGCACTGATACTGCAGTCGCCGACGCCGTCGCACGGCCCGGTGAAGCCCCAGGTCTGGGTGTCGCCCGGCAGCGAACTGGAGATGCCGGCGCCGTTGAGCATGATGTTGGCGACCGTCACGGCGTAGTTCCCTGCACCCGACGCGAGCGCAGGCAGAGCCGTCGTTGCTTCAGTCACCGGAATCGTCGTCTCCGCCACCGTCGTGTCTGTGTCGGCCGTCGGCTCGTCCGTGCCCGACACGACCGCGGCGACGGCCACGTTCGAGGTGACCGGCGCACCAGGATCGGTGACTGCCACCGCGGCGATCGTGCTCGTGGTCGGTGCGGCGCCACGTCGGGGTGCATCGTCGCTGCCGGCCTTGGCCACAGCGAGCGCGCCCACGGTGACGGCTGCGGCGGCGCCTCCCCCGACGATCAGCATGTGCATCCGCGGGCGGGCATGGCGGAGATGACGCAGCTTGGCGAGCGGGCCCTTGCCGGCCGACACGCCGGCCTGGCTACCGCCGGCATGCTGCGCCGGCGCGCCGGCGTGGGACGATGCGAGCTGATCGGGGCCGGCGTGTGACGGGCTGGTGTGCCCGCCGTGCTGGGCCGCGTCGAGGCCCTGCTGGGTGCCGTGCCGGGGAGCCTCGAGCGGGCTGCCGGCGTGCTGCGCGGCCGGACCCTGCGGCGCACTGCCGGCATGCTGCGCGCCGGGCGCCTGGGCGGGGCTCGCCGCGTGCTGCGGCGCAGCCGGACCCTGGGTCGGGCTGCCGGCGTGCTGCGGAGCAGTCGCCTGCTGCGGGTTCAACGCGTGCTGCGGTGCTCCGGGGGCCTGGGTCGGGCCGTCGGCCAGATGCTGGGGTACCGCCCCAGTGTGCTGGGGCGCCGGCAACTGATGGGCCGCACCGACGTGCTGGGTGTCGGGAATGGCCGGTGCGCCGGGATGCTGGGCCGCATCGGGTGTGTGCTCCGGCGGAAGTCCGCCGCCACCGACGGCTGGATTGTCGTTGCTCATGATGTGCCTCCAGGTGCCCTGAGAACCGAACCCTACGTCGTGTCCGACACGCTCAGATGGTGGCCGCGAGCGCCCCCGCCGTTACACCGGGCACTCAGGAACTCCGGCGTTCGCCCGCGGCCTCATCGTCGCGCACGGCGCGCAGGGTCGGCAATGCCCTTCGTCGAGCAGATCTCGGCAGCCGCTGCGGGATCGCGATCATCCAGACCAGGACGAGGCCGATGACCTCGGGTACGTGGTGGATCTCGGTGACTGCTGGGACATGGCCCTCGATGACGTCGATGACCGCGGTGATGGCCAGGCACCCGGCGAGCGCAGCGGCGAGGGGCAGGATGCCCCGGGCCTTTGCCGGCCGGAGCGCGACCACGAGCAGGCCGATCGCGTAGGCCACGGCGAACGAGCCGAGGTGACGCGCTGCGTGCGCATCGCTGCCGGAGGAATGGCCGAGGAACAGTGCTGGCGCCGAGAGGACCATGACCTGGACCGCGACGACCCCCAGCCCCAACCGCAACACCCACCACACCGAGCCCCGATCGGTGAGCTTGGCCGCCTTGACGACACGCGTGGAGAGGTCGGCCATCGGTACCGCGACATCGACCGATGCCCGGCGCAGTCGGTGCACGTTGTCGGCGTAGGCCCGACACGATGTGCAGCTGATCAGGTGTGCGTCGAGCAGCCGATCGTCGATCGTCGGAGCCTCACCGTCGACGCGTGCAGAGATCGCTTCGATCCACGGGTCGCATGTCATCGCTCCACAGTGCCTCGCAACCCGTGTTCAGTTCCCGTAGTCTGACGATTCATGAGCGCCCATCCCGACAACGACAGGCTGCTGTCGTACGCGCGTGCTGCACAGCACGGTGACGATGTCGCCCTCGGCCATCTCGTGCGCGCCACCCAAGGCATCGTCTGGCGCTTCTGCTGCAACCTGTCCAGCCGACAAGACGCCGACGATCTCACCCAAGAGGTGTACATCCGGGCCACCCGCAACCTCGTCCAGTACCGCGGTGATGCACCGGTGGTGTCGTGGCTGCTCTCGATCGCCCGTCACGTCTGCGCCGATCAGGTCCGTCGCAACCAGCGCCGGACCCGGCTGGCAATGCGCTTGCGCAACGAGCGGACCCCGACGACGATGACACCGGCGACACCCGAGCTGAACGAGCTGGTCGCGGCACTCGATCCGGACCGCCGCGTCGCATTCGTGCTGACCCAGGTGCTCGGGCTCAGCTATCACGAGGCCGCTGCGGCCTGCGACTGCCCGATCGGCACGATCCGGTCCCGTGTCGCCCGCGCCCGTCAGGACCTGATGTCCGCTGTCCGTCACGCGCAAGCGCTGTAGCCACTCACCCATGAGGCGTCTGTTCCGACTCTTCGTCGCGATGTTCGCTCTCGCCGTCGTGTGCGCGTCGTGCAATGTCGACATGAGCATCGACGTCTCGATGCGCGAGAACGGGACCGGCACGATCACTGTCACGGCAACGGCCGACGCCGACATCGTGGCCCAGGCACCGGGACTGATGACCGACCTCCGCTTCGATGACGTGAAGGCTGCCGGCTGGACCGTCGAGGGCCCCGCCGCCACACCGGCAGGTGGACTGCAGGTCGTGCTGCACCACGACTTTCGCACGCCGAAGGAGGCCACGGCCATCCTCGCCACGCTCAACGGCCCGAGCGGCCCGCTCAACGCCGTCACGCTCTCGCGCACCAAGCGCGACGGGACCACCACGTTCGCGATGAGTGGCACCCTCCAGGTCGCCGGCGACCTCGATGCCTTCAGCGATTCCGACCTCTTCGCCACCGTCGGGGCGACGCCCTACGCTGCCCAAGTCGCCGCGGCGGGTCTGCAGCCCGGCCAGGCGTTCACGATCCATTTCCAGGCCAAACTGCCCGGCACGGTGAAGACCTCGACGGCGACCGCCGGCTCGGCGAGCTCGCCGACCGGGTTGAGCTGGGCGGTGCCATCGGACGGCACCGTGGTCGACGTCGGCACGATCTCCACTCAGAAGGCGTCGAGGAACATGTGGGCCGGTCCACTGGCTCGCGGCGCGATGGTCGCGATGTTCGCCTGGATCGTGCTGGCCGCAGGGTTCATCGTCTACGTCGTGATGGCCCGTCGTCGGCGAGCCGCCATCCGCGCCCTGCGCTGACCCGCCGCGCCGGACACGGGGGTGTCCGTGCCGACGTTCAACCCTTACGTGCCCTCGCCCGGGCGTGATCGAGGGAGACCTGGAGCAGGCTCAACAGTGTCTCCTTGACGGCTTCACGTGAGCGGGCATCGGTGACCACCACGGGCACGTGCGGTGCGATCGACAGGGATTCACGGACATCGTCACTGGAATGGAGCACGGTGCTGTCGAAGGCGTTGACGGCGACCACGAACGGCAGGTTGCGGTGCTCGAAGTAGTCGAGAGCGGGGAACGAGTCCTCGATCCGGCGCGAGTCGACGAGCACCACGGCGCCGAGCGCGCCGCGAACCAGGTCGTTCCACATGAACCCGAACCGGTCCTGACCGGGCGTGCCGAAGATGTAGAGCATGATCGACGAGTCGACGGCGACCCGACCGAAGTCCATCGCGACGGTTGTGGTCGTCTTCGTCGAGACGTGTCCGCGGTCGTCGATGCCGGCGGCCGCGGTGGTCATCGCGGCCTCGGTCGTCAATGGGGCGATGTCGGAGATCGCGCCGACGAAGGTGGTCTTGCCCACGCCGAACCCTCCTGCGACGACGATCTTGACGGGGATCGGCGGCCGTACGCGTGGTGCTGGATCGATCTCAGAGAGCACGGACACCTTCGATCAGTCGGGAGATGAGGTCGATGTCGTCGGCGACGTTCAGGCTCGGCAGGAACGCCTCGAGCATCCCCTCGACGATGAGATCGGACGCCACGACGCGGATCACGCCGAGCGGCAGGTGCAGGCGCGCGGACAACTCGGCGACGGACAGGATCTCGATCCGACACAGCTGCACGATCGAGGCCTTCTCGAACTGCAGGCGGCCACCGAGCAGCTCGGCCCGGTCGGTGACGCGGAGCATGGATTCGATCTCGAGGTGCACCGCACCTTCGGCTCGGCCACTCGTGATCGCGTACGACCGCACCGCTGCTGGTTCTGCCACCGACTCGACCTCGGCCGGCGATCCAACGGAGGTCACCGGCGACTGTGGCAGGACGCGCTGCAGGAACGCACGGACAAGAGCCGCATCGGGCGAACCCGTCCCCTCGTTCGCGTCGGATCCGGCCACGTCAGACACCGACGAGGGAGTTCTTCAGTTCGATGACGAGACCAGGGGTCAGTTGGCTGCCGACTCGGTTGACGAGCATTGCGATCTCGTAACCGACCAAGCCCAGATCGCACTGCTTGCCGGCGACCACCCCGAGGGTCGAGCCACCCGAGATCGTACTGACGAACAGGTACGCCTCGGACATCTCGACGAGCACCTGGACGACGGGCCCCCGGTGCAGTTCGGCCGACGCGCCTTGGGACAGGGCGCGCATGCCCGTGATGATCGCGGCGAGGCGGTCGGCGCCGGCGCGCTCCACCGTCGTCGACATCGCCAGAAGGAGGCCGTCCGAGGAGACTGCGACGGCCTGATCGACCCCCGGCGTTCGCTCGACGAAGTTCGCCATCAACCAGTTGATGCTGTTGGCTTCGTGTGACAGGGACACGGGGACTCGCTTCTGTGGAACGGGACGGATGGGATCGGGACGGGGTGGAGATCAGTCGGCGAGGTTCTGGCGACCGAGCTCGGTGCCCCGCTGCAAGCTCGCGAGGGTGTTGCGGACCTGCTCTGCAGGGCGCTCGTAGGCCGCGTCGTCCTCGGCGCTGTTGCCGCTCCCGAGGTCGGGAAGTTGCGCGCCACGGATGCGCTTGGGCAGGCTCGGCGCCGCATCGGCCATCGCCCACAGCTCCGCGTCCGCACCCCCACCGACGAGGGCCGGTACCGCCTCGTCGGCCATCGCCACCGAGGACAATTCGCCCGCGACGCGCACACCGCTCGGAGCCGGCAACGGAACCCCCGCCGTCAGGGGGTCGGGTGGGGGCAGCGCACCCTGCGCATGTGGGGCCGACGAATGTGTGGCTTGCGACTGCATGGGGAGGGAGGACATCGAGTCAGCGTGGGGTGATTCTCGGCTGTCGAGCACGGCGAGCGGAAGCTTGACGATGGCGGTCACCCCCGTCGCCCCAGCCGTCTGGACGAGCACGACATCGATGCGGTGCTTGGCCGCGATCCGTGCCACGACCTGGAAGCCGAGCATCTTGCTCGATGTCGTCGCGAGATCGGCGGGACGACG
This sequence comes from Actinomycetes bacterium, assembly GCA_025351965.1. Classification (GTDB taxonomy): domain Bacteria; phylum Actinomycetota; class Acidimicrobiia; order Acidimicrobiales; family Ilumatobacteraceae; genus WLMZ01. The sequence goes on from JANXUX010000156.1 coordinate 6,204, forward strand.
CAGCACCTGGTTGGAGCGCTCGATCTCCTCCGCCGTCATGCCGATGCCGTAGTCGATCACGGCGACCTGATGACCGTCCGGGAAGCTGCGCCCGACGACCATGACCCTGGCCGTCGGCGGGGAGAACAGCGTCGCGTTCTCGAGCAACTCGGCGAGGAGGTGGGCGACCTCTGGCGCCAACGCGCCCTGTACCTCATTGCTTCCGAGATCGCCGAGGTCGACGCGGCCATAGTGCTCGATCTCGGAGATCGCGGCGCGCACGACGTCGCCGATCGGCACCGGAGCCGACCACAGCCGGTTCTGTTCGGCACCGGCGAGCACGAGGAGCGACTGCGCGTTGCGGCGCATCCGGGTCGACAGATGGTCGAGATGGAACAGGCTCTCGAGCACTTGCGGATCGCGCTCGCTCTGCTCCATCACCGACAGCGATGTGAGCGAGCGCCCGAGCAGGCTCTGGGTGCGACGGGCGATGTTGACGAGGTTGTCGGCGACCACCCGGCGGGCCATCGCTTGCTCGTTGGCGAGTTCCAGGGCGGCGTTCTGGACCGAGTTGAAGCTGGCGCTCAGGTCGGCCAGTTCGTCATGCGTACCCGTCGCGAACGGGGCGATGTCCGGGATCGGCGAGTTCGCAGGCATCGATTGGATCTGGTGCACGGCGCTCGGCAGGTCGGTCTCGGCGACGCGCTTGGCCTGGCTGGACAGGGCCAGGATCGGCCGGACGATCGACCGACGGACGAAGAATGCGACCACGATGCAGATCAACAGCAGGGAGCCGATCGCCCCCGAGAGCACGACGAGCACTCGGCCGACGAAGTCGTCGGTCGATGCCTCCCTGGTCGCGACCTGATTCTCGACCAGGCCGAGCAGGCGGTCGACGAAGACTTGCTGCACCGCGAAGTCGTCGCCGAGGGAACGGACGACGTCGATGACGGTGGCTGGATCTCGGCTCGCCATCGCCGGTGTGAATGCGTTGTCGACTTTCGCGAAGAACGCGCTGCCGGCTGTGGCGGCGCTTTCGAACACCGAGTTGGTGGCGGCGTCCATGGGCTGGGTCCGCCAGTGGACGAGTGAGGTGTTGTAATCGACACGGGCCGACTGGAGCTGCAACAGCGCGTCGGCGATCTCGGCATCGGTCCTGTCGCTGACCGGTGAGGAGACCAGCACCGACACGTGATTGACCGCCACCCAGGCTGCGAGCAGGTTGGCGGGTGGCGGCACGATGTCGTTCCGCAGCGCCTCGGCCGCCTTCAGTTGTCGGTACTCGTCGCCGCGGACGCTGGCTCGCTCGAGGGAGAGGTAGCTCACCCCCGTCAGCGCGAGCAGGGCGAGCAGTGGTACGGCGATGAGCACGTTGACACGTGTACCGATCTTCAAACGTCGAAGCATGTGGCGCGGCCTCCTCGGACGCACGGTGCGAGGGACCAACACCCACCGTTGCGAAAAGCTCATCGGCACTGCCCGGAACGATCTTGAGCCATTGATCATCGGTCCATCCGCGCGGCGTTCAAGGGCACACCTGACGCGAACGCTCAAGATCGCTCAAGAACGCTCCCGGCGTGGCCGATACACCGAACATGGACGCGACTGTTGCGGACGACAAGATCCACGCGGTCGTCAACCTCGTGCTGCACGCAGTCGATCAACGGCTCGGGCCGGTGCGTGAGCAGCTCGCCGAGTTGACCAATGCAATGCATCGCAGTCACGCCGAACTCGGCGGGCGGATCGATGCATGCCAACGCCTCGTGGCCGCGCTGCAGGAGTCCGGGCTGACGCCGTCTGCTCTGCGGAGCGGCGATGAGCCAACGGCTCAGGCGACCGCCCACCTGATCGAGGCTGCCAACGTGCTGACCGATCAGGTCGCCTTCCTCGAGGCACGGGTCAACACGTACACGAACAATCGCATCGCGGAAGTGAAGATGCTGATCGACCGCGCCGGCCGGGCACCGGAGTCGGAACCGACGTCGTCGAAGTCGACCTTGATGGCTTCTGCGATCGCCTCGTCACCGACGAACCCGGCTGCGATCGCTGCAGCGCTCATCGCCTCGGCCCCGGGCATCGACAACGTTGCCCCCGCGGCCGCGCGCCTCGCCCCGCTCTCGCGGGCCGGCAACGTTGCGGCTGCACCGATGTCGTACACGAGCCTGTCGGTCACGGCCCCCGTCCACGCGACTCCTTCGCCTCCGAGTCCTGCATCCACGAGCCCGGCGCCCGAGACCCAGATGTCCGACGACATCGCCCGGCTCAGCGCACAGATGAGCGCTCGCCTCGCCGCCGCCGTCGACCGTGCCCTCGGCGTGAGCCCGGCCACGTAGCTCGCCCGGGCCACCTGGCGACGGTGATCACATGATGGCTGTGACACCCTCCGCGTAGGTTGTCCGTATGGCCAAGATGCGACTCGTCCACCGATGCACCGAATGCGGTGCGAGCCAGCCGAAGTGGTCCGGCCGTTGCCCGGCTTGCGGAGCCTGGAACACCCTCGTCGAAGAGGTCGAAGGTCCGAACGAGGTCTCCACCCTTGCCGCGGGGATGGCCCTGTTCCCGGCCGGCATCGCCACGCCGATCGGCGACGTCGATGCGAACAACATCCAGCCACGGTTCACGGGCATCAGCGAGCTGGACCGCGTCCTCGGTGGCGGGTTCGTCCCCGGGTCCGTCGCCCTGCTCGGTGGCGAACCGGGCATTGGTAAGAGCACGCTGCTGCTGCAGCTCCTCGCCGGCTGGATCGGGCGCACGCTCTACGTCTCGGCCGAGGAGAGTGCCCAGCAGGTGCGCTTGCGCGCCGAGCGACTGGACGCGATCCGCCCGGATCTGTGGTTGCTGGCCGAGACCTCGGTGCCGAACATCCTCGCCACCATCGACGACCTCAATCCCGAACTGGTGATCATCGACAGCATCCAGACCGTCGCCGACCCGGACCTCAGCTCTGCGCCCGGATCGGTCGTACAGGTGCGCGGGTGTGCACACCGTCTGGTGCAGGAGGCCAAGCGGCGCAACATCACGATGGTGCTCGTCGGCCACGTCACCAAAGAGGGCGGCCTGGCCGGTCCGCGGGTGCTGGAGCACCTCGTCGACACCGTGTTGTCGTTCGAGGGCGAGCGGCATCATGCGTTGCGCCTGCTGCGCGCCACCAAGCACCGCTTCGGGCCGACGAACGAACTCGGCCTGTTCGAGATGGCCGACATGGGCCTGGTGCCCGTTCCGGACCCGAGCCAGCTGTTCCTGGCCGACCGACGCACCGGGGTGCCCGGCTCGGCCGTGGTGTCCACCATCGAGGGTCAACGACCGCTGTTGGTCGAGGTCCAGGCCCTGACCAATCCGTTCCACGGCAACGGCCCACCGCGCCGTTCGGTCCAGGGCATCGACACCAACCGACTGGCGATGCTGCTCGCCGTCATCGAGCGTCGGGCACGAATCTCCACTGCATCGCACGAGGTCTACGCGTCGGTGGTCGGCGGGGTGAAGCTGACCGAACCGGGGGTGGACCTCGCGCTGTGCCTCGCCGTCGTCTCGGCGATCCTCAACCGGCCGCTCGCAGCCGACATGGTGATGTGCGGCGAGGTCGGCCTCGCCGGCGAGCTGCGCCAGGTCTCCCAGACCCAGCGCCGGCTCAGCGAAGCAGCTCGTCTCGGCTTCGGGCGGGCCATCGTGCCGGCCTCGGCGCCGGAGGGCCCACGGGGCATGCGCCTACACCGCGTGTCCACCTTGCCCGAGGCATTGAACGCCGCCGGCCTGATCGGCGAGTCGCCGAGTGGATTGCATGCCGTAACATAGGAAGATGTCGATCGTTGCCCGGGAGGACGACGCGCTGCTCACAGCGCTGGCCCAGGTGGCGCCGGGCGGCCCGCTGCGCGACGGACTGGAACGCATCGTGCGGGCCAAGATGGGTGCGCTGCTGGTGCTCTCCGACGATCCCGGTGTGCTCGCGATCTGCTCCGGGGGCTTCCTGCTCGACGCCCCGTTCTCGCCCCAGCGCCTCGGCGAGCTGGCCAAGATGGACGGCGCGATCATCCTCAACACCGACATCACCCGCATCGCCCGAGCCAACGTTCACCTGCTCCCCGACCGCACCGTCCCGACGTCGGAGACCGGCACCCGCCACCGCACTGCCGAACGCGTCGCACGCAGCATCGACGCCCCCGTCATCAGCGTCAGCGAAGAGATGAGCGTGATCAACCTCTACGTCGGTGATCGCAAGCACCAGCTGCAAGCCGTGAGCCTGTTGCTCGACCGCGCCAACCAGGCGCTGCAGACCCTGGAGCGCTACAAGGTGCGACTCGACGATGCAATGGCCAACCTGACTTCACTCGAAGTCGAAGACGTCGTCACCCTGCGCGACGTCGCCGCCGTCGTCCAGCGCGGCGAGATGGTGCACCGCATCGCCAGTGAGATCGAGACGATGATCGTCGAGCTCGGTACCGATGCGCGTCTGCTGCGGATGCAGCTCGACGAGCTGTACACCGAGATCGACGACGAGATCGAACTGGTCATCGATGACTACCTGCCCGGTGGCTGCTCGGCCCTCGACACCCATCGTCTCATGGCCGAGCTGGACGACGAGAGCGTGCTCGACCTGCGCAAGTGCGCTGTCGCACTTTCCCCCTGCGGCGCGCCCGAGGACCTCGACCAGAACATGTCGCCCCGCGGCCTGCGCCTGTTGGCCCGCGTGCCCCGCCTGTCCGACGACACCGCCGTGGCGATCAGCAACTACTTCGGCGAGCTGACCAAGCTGCAGCGGGCCACGGTCAGCGACCTGCTCGTCGTTCCCGGAGTCACCGCCGTACAAGCCCAGGCGATCAAGGACACGCTGGCCCGCGTCGTCGAGGCGACGATCATGGATCAGTACAACTGAGCTGAACTGCCTCAGGCGCAGCTGATCCCGAGCGCCACCGTCATCACGCTGGATCACGCCGTCGGGGCGAGCGATGCCGTGAGCAGCTCTCGACGGAGGGCGACCAACTTTGGCG
>JANXUX010000183.1 GCA_025351965.1 Actinomycetes bacterium
GCTCGCGGAACAGCGCGTCCATACCGAACGTGCGGGCCTCGTCGGGGATGATCGGCACGACTCGCTCGCCGAACTTCGGGTCACGCGCCAGACCACGCAGCAACCGGGTGAACCCCATCGTCGTGCTGACCGACTGCGCGCCCGAGCCGGCGTTGAGCTCTTCGAACACGGCGGGGTCCGGCATCTCGATCGGTCGACGGACGCGGGTGCTGCGCTTGGGCAGGCTGCCACCGAGGGCACGCCGGCGCTCGAGCATGTACTGATGCTCGACGCTGTCCTGGGGTGGCCTGTAGTACGGCATGTTGTCGTTCTCGAACGCGCTGTCCGGGATCTCGTCGTGGAGGAACAGGCGGTCGCGCAGCGTGATCAGCTGGTCGGCGGTGAGCTTCTTGATCTGATGGGTCGCGTTGCGGCCCTCGACCGACGGCCCGAGCGTCCAGCCCTTGATCGTCTTGCAGAGGATGACGGTCGGCGCGCCACTGCCGAGGTTGTCCTGGGCGGCCTTGTACGCGGCGTAGAGCTTGCGGTAGTCGTGGCCGCCGCGGGGCAGGTTGCGCAGCTCGTCGTCGCTGAGGTCCGAGACCATCGCGCGCAGCCGGGGATCCGGACCGAAGAAGTTCTCACGGATGTAGTTGCCGTCCTCGACCGTGTACCGCTGGAACTGCCCGTCGACGGTGTTGTTCATCTGGTTGAGCAGCGCGCCGTCTTTGTCCTTGGCGAGCAGGTCGTCCCACTTGGTGCCCCAGATGACCTTGATGACGTTCCAGCCGGCACCGCGGAACGTGGCCTCCAACTCCTGGATGACCTTGCCGTTACCGCGCACCGGTCCGTCCAGGCGCTGCAGGTTGCAGTTGACGACGAAGATCAGGTTGTCGAGGCGCTCGCGGCTGGCCAGCGAGATCGAGCCGAGGGTCTCGGGCTCGTCGCATTCGCCGTCGCCGAGGAACGCCCAGACCCGGCTCTGACTGGTGTCGTCGAGGCGACGGTTGTGGAGGTAGCGGTTGAATCGGGCCTGGTAGAGCGCGGTGAGTGGCCCGAGGCCCATGCTCACCGTCGGGAACTCCCAGAACTCGGGCATCAGCCGCGGGTGCGGATAGCTGCTCAGGCCGCGGCCGTTGCGGCCGATCTCGCGGCGGAAGTGGTCGAGGTCGTCCTCGGTGAGGCGACCCTCGAGGAACGCCCGGGCGTAGATGCCGGGGGCCGCGTGACCCTGGAAGTAGACGTGGTCGCCGGCGTTGCCGTCGTCCTTGCCGCGGAAGAAGTGGTTGAAGCCGGTCTCGTACAGCGAGGCGCTACTGGCAAAGGTGGAGAGGTGGCCGCCGATGCCCTCGGCGTGCTTGTTGGCCTTGACGACCATCATCGCCGCGTTCCAGCGGATGTAGGCGCGAACCCGCTGCTCGAGGTAGCTGTCGCCCGGGAACCACGGCTCGGCCTCACGCGGGATGGTGTTCACGTATGGCGTGCTCACCGTGGCCGGGAAGCTGACCTGGCTCTCTCGCGCCCGCTCGAGCAGCTTGCTGAGCAGGAACCTGGCCCGGGTCTTGCCGTGCACGTCGACGACGGCGTCGAGGCTGTCCAGCCACTCCCTCGTCTCGGTCGGATCGGTGTCGGGGAGCTGGTTGACGAAACCGTCAAAGATCATGCGAACAGTCTGTCAGGGTTACCGCGTGGTAGTGCCCGAACCCCGCCACGTTCGCCCCGGATCGCCGATCATCGAGCCATTCGCTGGCACAATCGTCGCCGTGCCTGCGACCGACAACCGAAATGGGAACCCGACCACCGTGTACACCGATGGCGCCTGCGCAGGCAACCCCGGGCCGGGTGGCTGGGCGTGGGCGGTGTCGCCAGAAGGCGCTCCCAGCGGGTCGGGCGGCGAGCGGCACTCGACCAACCAGCGGATGGAGATCTTCGCCGCGTTCGACGCGATGCGGTCGCTGCCGGGGCCGTTGATCATCGTCTCCGACAGCACCTACGTCGTCAACTGCTTCAACAAGAAGTGGTACGTCAACTGGCAACGCAACGGCTGGAAGAACAGCCAGAAGCAGCCGGTCGCCAACCAGGACCTGTGGAAGCCGATGGTCGCGCTCTACGACCCGACGGTGCACACGTTCGAGTGGGTGAAGGGTCACAGTGGCAACCGGATGAACGACCTCGTCGACCAGCTCGCGGTGGCCGCCAGCAAGGGCCCGTTCGATGACGTCGGCGACGCGGCCGAACCAGAGCAGCCCTCGACGCTGTTCTGACGGGTCTGCCGGGCTGACGGGCTGACGGGTCTGACGTTGGTCTGCGCCAGTCTGACGTGGGCCTGACGTTGGTCCGACGTGGGTCGATTGCCTAGTTTGACGTCCATGGATCTCAACGGAGTCAGCGCAATCGTCACGGGTGGAGCATCGGGCATCGGGGCATCCACCGCCCGTCTGCTCGCGAGCAAGGGCGCCAAGGTCGTCGTCGCGGACCTCCAGGAGGACAAGGGCACGGCGCTGGCCAACGAGATCGGCGGAGCGTTCTGCAAGGTCGATGTCACCAACACCGAGGACATCATCAACGCCGTCGAGATGGCCAAGAGCATGGGTCCGGTCCGCGTGCTCGTGAACTCGGCCGGCATCGGCTGGGCGCAGCGCACCGTCGGCAAGGACGGCAGCTACGACAGCGCCGCCAACCTCGACGCGTTCCGCAAGGTCATCGCGATCAACTTGATCGGTACGTTCGACTGCATCCGCATCGCCGCGACGGCGATGAGCACCACCGAGCCACTCGAGCACGGCGAGCGCGGCGCGATCGTGAACATCGCCTCGGTCGCAGCGTTCGACGGTCAGATCGGCCAGGCCAGCTACAGCGCCTCCAAGGGCGGCGTGGTCGGTATGACCCTGCCGATCGCCCGTGACCTGTCGGCCATCGGTGTGCGTGTCAACACCGTCGCCCCCGGCCTGATCGACACCCCGATCTACGGCGAAGGCGAGAACAGCGCGACCTTCAAGGCCAACCTGGAGAAGGGCGTGCTCTTCCCGCACCGTCTGGGCGACGGTTCGGAGTTGGCCAGCATGGTCGTCGAGTGCATCACCAACAGCTACATGAACGCCGAGACCATCCGCGTCGACGGCGGAATCCGGATGCCTCCGAAGTGAGTCAGCCCGTAGGGTGACCGCATGAAAGCCATGTGGAACGGCGAGATCCTCGCCGACAGCAACAACACGGTCGTCGTCGAGGGCAACCACTACTTCCCGAAGGACTCCGTCAACTGGAGCCTCTTCAGCTCGTCCTCGAAGACGTCGGTCTGCCCATGGAAGGGCACCGCCAGCTACTACACCGTCACCGTGAACGGCGAGCAGAACACCGACGCGGCGTGGCTCTACCCGACCCCGAAGGACAAGGCGGCCGAGATCAAGGACCACCTCGCCTTCTGGAAGGGCGTCACCGTCACTCAGTAGGCGACGGCGTCGGGTGACGGCCAGGCGCGCCATCCGCTGACCGGGTTGCGCGCTCAGCGGAGCGGGTCGCGCAATCCGCGCCCACGGTTGGGTCTTGAGGCGAATTGCCGCTCACAGACGAACCGTGGGCGCGAAGTGCGCGGCGAGAGCGGCGTCACACGCGTGCCGCGCGCCGAAGGTGCGCCGGCGCAGGGACCGTTCTCGGCGGTTGCCTGTTGCCGGACAAGTTGGGACGAACCTCGCCCTCGGGGACCTGTCGTCCCGCTGAGCGGGACGTGGCGCCTCCGAGGGCGCGATTCGTCCCGCTGCGGGTGGGGCTCAGGTCGGGGCGGAGGTCAGGTGGTGTAGTCGGCGTTGATCCGGATGTAGCCGTCGGTGAGATCGCAGCCCCAGACCGTGGCTTCGCCGTCGTCGATGCCGAG
>JANXUX010000246.1 GCA_025351965.1 Actinomycetes bacterium
CGGCAACATCTCCCCGATCGACGAGGACACCTTCACCGAGCTGCCGGTCACCGGCGTCGGTGGGGTGCCGCTCGCCGGTGTCACCGCTGTCGTCATGAACGTCACTGCGACGAACCCGACCGGCAGCGGCTACATCACGGCCTGGCCGTCGGGTGAAGCCCGGCCGACCGTGTCGAACATCAACTTCGTGCCCGGTCAGACGGTGCCGAACCTGGTCACCGTCAAGGTCGGTGCCAACGGTCGCGTCAACCTCTACAACTCGGCGGGAACGACCGATCTGATCGCCGACGTCGCGGGGTACTACACCACGGTCGCGCCGGCGAGCGGAGGGCGGTTCACGGCCGTCACCCCGACCCGCCTGCTCGACACCCGTGCGGGGACGGGGACAGGTGGTTCGACCGCATCCCTCGGTCTCAACGGGCAGATCAACCTGACCGTCACCGGAGCGGGCGGTGTACCGAGCACCGGCGTCACAGCGGTCGCACTCAACGTCACCGTCGACCAGCCGACGGGTGCCGGCTACCTCACGGTCTGGCCGGCCGGTGAACCACGCCCGATGGCGTCCACACACAACTATGTGCCAGGCCTCACCGTGGCCAACCTCGTTTTGGCCAAGGTCGGCGCCAACGGTCAGGTCAGCATCTACAACTCGGCGGGCAACACCCACGTCGTCGCCGACGTGATCGGCTACTTCTCCGGCACCGGCGGGCTGTTCGTGCCCGTCGCCCCGCAGCGTCTGGTCGACACCCGGAGCAGCTCCGGCATGGTGCCGATGGGCGAGTCGGCGGCGCAGTCGATGACGATGAACACCGGCAGCCCGGTGCCCGCGGCAGCGACGGCTGTCATCGTCAACGTGACGTCGGTCGACAGCACGTCGACGGGCTACGTCACGGTGTGGCCGAGCGGTGCGCAGATGCCGCTGGCATCGACGCTGAACCCCCGTCCGGGTGTGGCGGTGCCGAACCAGGCCTACCTGCGCACCGGTGGCGGCAGGCTGGATGCCTTCAACGCCAACGGCACCACGAACCTGATCGTCGACGTGTTCGGGTACATCGTCGCCGGCTGATCCTCACGACGAGACGACCTCGTAGATCCATCGCTCACCGGGTGCCGTCGGGCGCTCGACTTCGCGCAGGCACGTCGAGGACAGCTCCGTCGCCGCTGACACGTACCTGACCGACAGCGTCTGGAGTGCGCCGGCGCAGCTCGGCGTCGTGATCACAATGAGGTCAGGTTGCGGCGACTGGATCACGGGCGCCGCAACAGTGTCGTCGATGCTGAGATCGAGGTTGGCGACGCGGTTCCAGGCGGTTTCGGCAGCGTCGGTGGGATCGATCAGGTGCCACGCCTGCGGCACGGGGTAGAGGTCCCATCCGGTCACGGTCGGCGCCCCGGACGCGGCAAGGACGGCGAAACCGACGTCGTCACTGTTGGCCGCTGCCCAACGTGCCGTTGGATCGGCGCGACGCAGCGCCTGCACCTGATGCATCAGCGGGTTGTCGATCAACGGCCCGAGACCGACTTGCAAAGGGTTCACGCGAGCCGTGCTGAACAGCAACAACGCGCACATCGCGCCGAGACCGATAGCAGCGCGACCTGCCAGCAAGAGCGCCGTGGCCGTGCCGACGACGAGCAGGATGGCGATCACGCGCACGCGGTCGAACCCGCCTCCGGCAATCGACAGGCGTGATGCGGACACCCCGCTGACGAACACGAACGCGAGGCTGGCGATCGCGATGTTGGCGCATGAGGGCCGCCACGAAGCGTCGGTGCGCATCTGATGTGCGCACAGTCCGGCGGCCAGGGCGCTGGCCACGGTGAGCGCAACGACCATGCGTGACCCTTGGACCGAGGTCAGCCCGAGCAGTCCGCCGATCGCTGCAGGCACCGGCAGCAGGGCCCACGCCGCGAAGACCACCGAGACCGTCAACGTGACGGTGAGGGCTCGGCCAGTGCCGGACCTCGATCGCCAGAAGCGGAACCCGCCGCCGACGAGAGCGATCGGTAGCCACAACATCAGTCCCGCCGACGCCTCGGACTGGTTCGTTCCACCGACGAGATCCGTGCCGTGGAGCGACAGGGAATCGAACGGCGCGTCGAACATCAAGATCGGCGATCCGCCGGCGCCCGGAGTCCGTCGTCGGCCTGGGTAGACCGTGTTGGAGATCGCTTCCAACGCAACGTGATGGGCCCGGTAGAACACGGCGAGCAGCACTGCGAACACGCCGACGAAGTACGCAGCGGCGAGCAGGAACTGCTTCCAGTTCTTGAACGACCTCGTCAGCTGACTGATCGCAACCGCGCCGAAGAGCAGCCCGACGGGGATCACCCACGGCAGGTACAGCTGGGCGCAGCAGCATGCCGCGAACCACCCGCCGAGCGCGAACAGGACGTAGCGGCGCCGGCCGTGGACCTGGCCGGCGCGGATGACCATCGCCGCCATCAACCCGCCGTAGAGCACCGTCAGACCGAGCCATGGAACAGCCCACCAGGCCATCACGGGGGCGGCTGTGGCGAGCAACCCACTCAGTGCCGAGATCAGTCGCGAACGGGTGATCACCGCGAGCACGGCATACACGCCGAGAAATGGTCCGAAGACGGTCAGCCACCACTCGAACGCGAAGGCCCGTTCGACGCCGACGACGAAGTACGCCCAGGAGTTCGGCTTGACGATCGCCGCGTAGGAGCGCACCGGGAAGTCGAGGAGGACGCCGACGTCGTGTTCGCCCATCCCCACATCCGACGTGCGCGCGAAGTCGTTGGCGGCCTGGCGGACGACCATCGGTGTGCGCAGGTGCCACTCGTCAGACCGGATCGGGCGGAGATCGAACGCCGCTTGTGGGGATGGATCCGCCTCGGCGGCGAGCACCCCGATCGAACTGCCGTTGAGTCGCAGCCCAGCCAGCACGCAGATGACGATCATCGCTGCGACTGGGATGACCAACAGCGACCGCGAGCACTGGCGGAGGCGGGCAGGGAACGGCACGGTGTGATCCATCATGGCCCGGTGAGTGTTGTGCTGTAGATGAAACGCTCGCCGGTCGCTGTCGGTCGAGCGATCAGCCCCAGGCACGGCGAGGTGATGGACGTTTTCGAGACCATGTACTGCACGCCGAGACGTTGCAGTGCGCCGTCGCAGCTCGGCGTCTCGATCGTGATCGCGTCGGCGTACGGCAGATCGATGGCCTGCGCCGGGAGTGTGTCGTCGACGACCATGCTGACGTACGCGAAGCGGTCCCACGTGTACTGCTCGGACGCATCCGGGTCGAGCGTGCGCCATGTCAACGGGTCGGCATACCAGCTGACCCCAGTGGCAGACGGAGCCCCGCTCGCCATCACGATCGACACGGCGACGTCGTCCAGTCCGCTGACCGCCCACAAACCCGTTGGATCACCGGTGCGGATGGATGCGATCTGCGCCGTCAGTGGTGAGGAACGAACCGGACCGAGGCCGACCTGCAACGGGTTGACACGGACCGCGCTGAACATCAACAGCGCTCCCGCGCCGGCCAGGCCGATCATCGTTCTGCCGTCGAGGATCGCCAGCGTCACCGCGAACAGGATGGCCAGGAGCACGAACACTGCCGCGCTCGACGGCTTCTGGAGGTCGACGGTGTAGTCCATCATCAGTGCGCCGGTGCCGAACGCGAAGACGACGGCCCCGATGATTCGTCGGTTGCGCTCCGGTCGGAACGAGCCGTCCGTGCGCATCCGGTGCACGTACAGCCCGGCCGCCAGCGCGCCGGCGACGGTCAGGGGCAGCGCCAGCCGCGAACCCTGCACCCTGCTCAGGCCCAACACGACGCCGAACTTGTCGGGGACAGGCAGCAACGCCCACGCGGCCAGGACCAGTGACGCGGTCAGTACGGCGGCGAGCGCCCGAGGCACGGCTGAACGCGAGCGGAAGCCGCTGAATGCTCCACCGGCGAGCAACACCGGGACCCACAGCATCAGCCCCGAGGCGGCCTCGGACGTGTTGGTGCCGGACACGGCCGGGGCAGGGACGCGAGTCGTGAACACATCGAGCGGCGCGTCGAACACGAGCGCAGGGATCGCCTCGCCACTGTGGACGACGCGTTGGCCCGGGTAAACCGAGGCCGAGATCGCCTGCAACGCTGCCCGGTGCTCGCGCAGGTACACCAACATCACGACCGCGAACACGGCACCGCCGGTCGTGAGCACGAGGGTCAGCCGCTTCCATTGGCGGAGCTGGCCGCGCAGTTGGCTGAGTGCAATTGCACCGAACAGCAGCCCGAGCGGGATCAGCCAGGGGACGTACAACAGTGCCGCGAAGCAGCCGAGCAGCCAGCCCGACAGTGCCGCCCACGCGAACCGTGGGCGCCCCGTGCGTTGCAGCGAGACGAGGAACGCACTGAGGCAGAGTCCGCCGTACAGGACGCTAAAACACATCGACGGCACGGTCCACCACGTTGCCGCCGGGGCGGCAGCGACGAGGAGGCCGGTCAGTGCGGACACGGCTCTGGAGCGCGTCAACACGGCCATCACGGCATAGACGCCGAGGAGCGGCCCGAGCACCGTCATCCACCACTCGATCGCGAACGCTCGCTCGACGTCGAGCACGAAGTAGAGCCATGAGTGCGGCTTGATGACCGCAGCGGCCGATTTCACCGGGAGATCCGACAGCACGCCGGCGTCGTGGATGCCGATCCCGAGGTTGGTCGTTGCGGGGAAACCGTTGGCTGCTTGGCGCAGGACCATCGGTGTCCGGCCGCGCCATTCGTCGGATCGGCCGGGCCGCAGCTGCAGTGCGGATTGCGGGGACGGATCGTTCTCGGCGAGCAGGCCGATCGAGGTGCCACTGACCTTGAAACTGCCGAGGACGACCACCGCGATGACGATGCAGACGGGGATGAAGAACAGCGACTTGGTCAGGCGGCGAAGCCGGCGGTGGGCAGCGTCGCGAAACGGCACAGTCAGCCGGCCGGATCTGCCGTGGTCGAGTAGATCCAACGCTCGCCTGTCCGGGATGGTGTGGCGGCGACTCGCAGGCATGCCGAGCTGAGCGGTGTGGGTGATACCACGTAGGCGATGTGGAGCGCCTGCAGTGCACCTCCGCAGCCAGGAGTGATGATGGAGATCGAATCTGCGCTGCCGAGGTCGAGGCGGGTCTCGGTCACGGAGTCGTCGACGAAGAGGTCGATGTACGCGAATCGATCCCACGTGTACTTGGCGGCGTCGGTCGGGTCGAGCCGCTCCCACGTCGCCGGGTCCGCGTACCA
>JANXUX010000276.1 GCA_025351965.1 Actinomycetes bacterium
CGCGTTGACACGGCGCAATGCATCGGCTGAGCGGCCCGTGCGGTGCAAGGCGGTGGCGAGCAGGATCCACGCACGCTCGCGCAGCGGATGCTCGCACACCATCGCCTCCAACTCGGCCACGACGACGTGCTCCTCACCGCCTTCCAACCGCAGCGTGAGCCACTCCTCCAGCGATGTCAGCCTCAACTCGTCGAGACGGGTGACCTCGGGCCGCGCCCAATCCCGCCCGGCGAACTCGGCGTACGGGACACCACCCCATTGTCCGAGCGCGGCCCCGAAACGTCTGGACGCTGCCCCACCGTCCGGCTCGGCGCGGGCCGCAGCGCACATCGCCTCGAACCGCCAAGCATCCACCGAGCGCTCGTCAACGTCCAATGCGTAGCCCGGCGGACGAGCAACGATCCGCCCGTCAGGGTGCAGCAGCCGACGCAACCTGGACACGTTGCCCTGCAGCACGGCACCGGGGTCGGACGGCTGTTGCTGTCCCCACAGTTCATCGCACAGACGGTCGACACTGACGACATCGCCGCGCCCAGCGACCAGCATGGCCAGCAACTGTCGCGGCTTGGGGCCACCGATCGCCCCCGGAACGCCGCCGCGCCTGACCTCGACGTTGCCGAGCACGCGAATGTCCAGCTCCTCGTCCATGTGACGATTCTGCCAGCACCGCTTGCAGGCCGCTTGCAGAACCAGCGCGCAGAACGACTGTCGGCTGCAAGTCCGCTACACGCGCCCGCGCCCACCATGACCCCATCACCGGCCGACCGGCCGGACGGACCAAGGAGCACTGACATGAGCAACACGACCGAGACAGCAACACCCATCAACCCCAACAAGGCACTGTGGGAGAAAGGAGACTTCACCCGCATCGCCGAGACCATGCGCGGGAGTGGCGAGACGTTCGTCCGAGGCCTCGGCGTGCAGCCCGACCAGCACCTGCTCGACCTGGGTTGCGGCGACGGCACCACCGCCATCCCGGCAGCCCAACGTGGCGCGACGGTGCGAGGCATCGACATCGCCCGCACCCTGGTCGCCGCAGGCAACGCCCGAGCGACAGAGCTGGGCCTCACCACCTGCACGTTCGAGGAGGGCGACGCATCGAACCTCGAGTCCGTCGACGACGAGACCTTCGATCTCCTCATCAGCGTCTTCGGTGCGATGTTCGCCCCGCGCCCTCACGACACCGCCGCAGAGATGGTGCGCGTGGTGAAGCCGGGCGGCCGGATCGTCATGGGCAACTGGATCCCCGGCGACCCGACCCTGGTGGCCCAGATCCTGCGCATCAGCGGCTCGTACTCGCCACCGCCCCCAGAGGGCTTCGTCAGCCCCGTCACCTGGGGAATCGAGGACCATGTCCACGATCGCTTCACCGCAGCCGGCATCAGCGCCGACCGCATCCGCTGCGAGCGCGACACATGGATGTTCGACTTCGCCGGGACCCCGGTGCAGTTCGTCGACGTCTTCCGCAACTACTACGGCCCGACGATGAACGCCTTCGCCGCCGCCGAATCCAACGGTAAGGCAGCCGACCTCCAAGCCGAGCTCGAGGACCTGTTCACCGCCCAGAACACCAGCACCTCGCCCGAGCGGACCATCATCCCGGCCACGTTCCTCACGGTGACCGTCGACCGCTGAACGCTCCCAGCGGCCGGCCGGCGCATGTCCGAGGAGGGACCCATGCCGATCGTTCGTGCCAACGGCCTGAACGTCGAGTTCTCCGACAGCGGGACGGGGCCGATAGTGGTGCTGATCCACAGTTCGGTGAGCGGCAATCGCCAGTGGCGAAGCCTCACGGCTGTCCTCGCAAACGCAGGACGACCAAGTCGCCGAACCGCCCCATCACGATCTCCTATCCGTCACCCTCGATCAACAAGCCGCCCATAACCACGCCACACTCCAAACGGGCAGGCCTCCCACCCAACACCCCAGCAAGCGCACCCCAATGCCCGGAGTAGGCGCACTTCGCAGCCCGCGCGAGCCGTCCAGACCAATTCATCCGAATTGCCCCGAACGTCGGCTGCGGGACGCGTCCGAGGCGTATATACGCCGGTATGGCGCGATCATCGGCATCGACGGTGGCGTCGTTCGTTGGCGCGCGTTATTGGCGGATCGCGTATTTCGTCGGCGGCGCGGAACGGCGGTTATGCGCCGGCCGCGTTGCGCATGAATTGCTCTTCGATCCCTGATGGTGTGTAGAGGTCGACCATGCGGACGACGTCTTCGGTCTCGTTCCAGAGTTCGTGCTCGATCCCACGGGGTAAACACACGGTGCCGCCCTCGCCAATGCGGAACCGGTCGTCACCGACCCGGCACGTCAGGACTCCGGAAACCACGACGTGCACCTGATCAGCGTCAGCGTGGGTGTGCGGGTGGACGTGCAATCCAGCCGGCATGTCCACCGCGAGTGCTACCAGCTGGCCAAGGGTCTGTGCTGGGGTGACAACGGTGCGGAACGGCGTGCCGGCGATGCGTTCCCCATGACCCCAGATGATTGTGGCCATTCCCACTCCTAGCTTTCACTAGTGGCGCTCACTAGTGATGTCCACTAGTAGAGTCGTGAGCGTGGCGGAAGTCAAGAGGCAGATGCGCAAGGCGAAGGCTGCGGCAACCCGGCAGCGGATGCTCGACGCCGCGTACGAGCTCTTCGCCACGCAGGGCTTCCGAGCAACGACCATGGACCACATCGCGGAACGCGGAGGCGTCGCAGTGCAGACCCTCTACTTCACCTTCCGCACCAAAGACGACCTGCTGCAGGCAGTCCAGGACCGCGCGGTGCTCGGCGACGGCGAGCCGGTGCCACCAGCCATGCAGCCATGGTTCGCCGCAATGATGGGAGCGCGCTCGATTTCTGAGTCGGTCCGCCACTTCTCTGATGGAGTCGGAGCGATCGACGCACGGGTCGCACCGCTGATCCCCGCCATGCACGAGGTCGCAGCGGACCCCGCAGGGATCGTTTGGCGTGAGAGCGAACACCTGCGCCGCGACGGTTTCGTCCACGTGGTCGCGCAATGGAAGATCAAGGCGGCGCTGCGTACCGGCCTCGACGACTCGAAAGCCGTCGACCTGCTACTGGCTCTCGCCGGCCCCGAGATCTACCGGCAGCTCGTGATTGACGCCCGGTGGACACACCGTGAACACGCGGACTGGCTCACAGGAGCCATCCTCAGCGAGTTGTTCGGCCGTCGCCGCTAACCATAGAAGCAGCCGTGCCGCACGTCTGATGCACGCGAGGTTGGGCGGATCTGGCGAGCGTGGTGCGCTGATCCGGCGCTGCTTGGAGCGCCTGGCCCGGTCGATCACCAACGTACGCAGACACCCACGGACCAGCGCCGATTGCCCTGATGGAGCGGCTCGGCAAGCATCGTGTGCGGTCCACAGTCTTGCGAGCTGACCGGCGAGACTCTTCGAGTGGATCGGCCGATGGATGACGCGGAGCACGCTGCGTGGCTGATGCGGCAACCGTCCCCGGTCGCGACACTGGCCTGGCTTGTCGATGAGCTCGACGTAGCCGAGGTCATCGAGGTGAGCCCGATGCCCGGCGGGTCAACATCGGCGATGGATCGCGTGGCGCTCATCGACCGGAGTGGCCATCAGCGGGTTGCGGTGTTGCGCCGGTACGTCCGCGAGAAGGTCCTCGCCACGTCGCCAGATGTCGCCGATGTCGAAGCTGGCGGCTGCAGCTCGCCGAGCGTTTGCCGGTACCGACGCCCACGTTGCTCGCGCTCGACGCGACGGGTGACCGGGCGGATGTGCCGGCAGTGGTCATGTCGTTCTCGACGGACGGCCCGTCTGGGAGACCCGGTGGGGTTCGAGGTGGGTGTCGGAGACGGTCGACGCGATGATCGCTCTGTATGACATCGACGCTTCCAAGTCGACTTGCCGTCACTCGCCACGTACCCGCAGAAGCGTTACGACCCACCGAGATGCTCTGGGTTCGAGATCGACTCACAGGGATCGTTGACTGGCAGTCGGCGTGCATCGGGTCGCGTTCGATCGATCCAGCCCACTGCCGGCTGGACCTGTTCCCGTACAACCCAACGATGGCCGACGATGTCCGCGACGTCTGGGAACAACGATCCGGGCTGACCTTCGACCCGTGGGCAGACCTGGCCAGCATCATCGGCACCCTCGACGACCCTCGAGTTCGCCGACAGCCCAATGCTGCGATGTCGTCAATCGAGACGGCCCTGAAGCACGCGGTCCACGCCCTCTGCTGACAGGGCCGCACTTGCATCACATCCTCTATCAGGGCACTATGCGCTCGCTGACCGATACGTCGGGTCAGCGGCCACCTCCAGTTGCCGACGACGACATCCGGCACGGATTCAACAACGCGGTCGCCGCAATCACCGCACCAGACCAGCCCGACTTCACCATGATCGTTGGCGCTGACTCGAATGGGCAGCTGTTGGAGATCGGAGTGGTCGCCGCAGATGACAACGACTACGTGATCCACGCGATGCCGGCGCGCGCCAAGTACGTGAAGATGATCAAGCCAAAGCGAGGTGGCCAGCCATGAAGACCAAGAAGCACCCACGAGATCTCAGCGACACCGACGTCGAGGCGATGGTCTCGGCCTTCGACGCCAACGCTGACGATGCCTATTCCGTCACCGAATCGGCGACGCTGGCTGAGCTGCGAGCAGCTGCGTCTGCACGACGGGAAGCAGAGGGCCGGATCGAGGCCGCCGCGCTCGCAGCCCACCGTTCCGGTCTGTCATGGGGCGTGATCGGCGCCCAGCTCGGCATGGCTCGGCAGGGCGCACGCCAGCGATTCGAGCGCCTCGTCAACCACTGACCACAGCGCACCGGATCAATACCGAACTGCCGATAGGTCGCTGGACAGTGCTCTCGCGATCGGGCATCCGGCGCCACTCGTCATTGCCAGGCGGCTGTGGGCCTAGCCAGCGTCTGGGCGGCGCGTGTCGTTGGATGCCCGGCGGATATGGGCGCCGGTCGACGGAGGTCGACGATGCTTCGCTCAAGCCTGTGCGCGATTCAGGAAGTCGAGCACTGAGCGTCGGGACCTGAGCACGTGGACCGCCACGCTCTGACCGTGGTTGGCGATGACTTCGCGTTCGCGTGCGGGTTCCACGTTGCGTTCACGCCAGATCCGGCCCGCCAGGCGCCACTCGTCGCGCCATCGAGCCCGCGCCGAGTACGGGCAACCCTCGGGAAGTTGGCCCGGCATCGTGAACCCGCGCCGGAGCGCACGTGCCGAGCAGAGCCACCAGGGCATGTCCAGCACCACCACGGTCTCGGCTCGTTCGATCCGCAGATCGAGCGTCTCGTGGTAGTTGCCGTCGGCGATCCATGCGTCGCCGGCGAGCACCACGCTCTGCTTCTCGCGCCACTCCGTCTCGGACGGCGCGATCCAGCCAGGCTTCCAGAACGCCAGGTCGAGGTGGATCACCGGCAATCCGGTCCTGCCCGCAAGCGCGACGGCAAACGTGCTCTTGCCCGACCCCGCCAGACCGGTGACGACGATTCTGCGTCCGATCGCCAACGAGGAGTCACTCACGCTCGCCAGTGTCCCTCTCCCGACCACCGATCGCAGCACGAGTATCGCCATCGCCCAGCCGCGCAGACGTAGCCCACGCCCGATCTGCCGATCGGCGCCAGCGCTATGGACATAGGGACTGGGATCCGCCGATCGGGAGCAGCGAACGATGGGCTGGAGGATTTGGCAGCGCCGGAGATCACCTGGAGGTGGTTGCTCTCGTTGATGGCGTCGAGGTGTCAGTGGACACTTCTCTGCCCGCGCGGCCTTCGCCGGATGGCGTGCGAGACCGCAACGCGATTTCGGAACTGCTCTGGCGACACACCTTGGAGGGTCACGGTGAGCTGGAGCTGCCGTACTCGGTCAGGGTGATCTCGGACGATCGAACGGTGATGGTCGGTCAGACGGCGTACACAGCGCACGGCATGCGCGTCGATGGGAATTCGCGATGGGTCGGATCGATTCGACTGGACGACGTGACGGTGAGGATTAGACGACCAGAGCTCTGCAGCGCTCCATCCCACCGGCGGACGCGTTGGCGTGGCTTGCTGCGGCGGCGGGAGCGCGATCGGTTGACTCAGTGGAACGGATGCCGGGCGGGGCGTCGTTGGCGATGCATCGCGTCACGGTCACCTTCGCCGGCGGCGGAAGTGCCCGGCTGGTAATTCGCCGCTACGTCTGCCCCGACCAGATCGTCGAAGACCCCGAGGTCGCCGCGCACGAAGCCGCGGTGCTGGAACTCGTGGGACGGATCTTGACACCGACACCACGGTTGATCGGCGTCGACCCTTCCGGTGAGCTGGCGGGCACGCCGCCGGTGTTGATGACCGAGCTGCCGGGACGTCCGGAGTGGACGGCGGGGCGGCGGTGGATGCGCCAACTCGTCGAGGTCCTCGTCAACGTGCACGACATCGCTGCTGACGAAGCAAGCATGGTCCGGCCGTTCTCAGTGTATCCCCAACAGTCGTATGCGTTGCCGAAGTGGGTGACGAAGCCGGTGGTGTGGGAACGGGCGATCGAGATCTTCCGCGGCCCGGTCCTGGACGAGGACCGCACGTTCATCCATCGCGACTTCTACCCCGGCAACGTGCTCTGGCACCGCCGGACCGTGTCGGGCCTCGTCGATTGGGAGGCCGCAAGTGTCGGTCCGCGCTCCACGGACGTGGCCCATTGCCGAATCAACCTGCTCGATGAAGGGCTCGACACCGCCGAGGTGTTCACCCGCGAGTGGGAGCAGCACACCGGGCGCACGTTCAATCGTTGGGCCGATATCGCCACGATCATCGGGCTCCTCGACTCCGAGCGCAGACACCTCTCAGCACAGCGCAAACGGTTCGTCATCGAGACGATGTTGCAGCATGCCGTCAACCAGATCGACGGCCCGTAGACCAGCGCACAGAACGCGCGCCGCCAAGGCGCCAGAACGCTCCGATCACCCGTGTAACCGCTCACATGGCCGGCGATCGGCGCCGACGGATGGTGTCGTACACCGCTTACGAGTACGGGACCATCCATCAGCCGCTGAAGCGCAGAACACTCGTCGCCGTCAGCACAGAACGGTCGGCGCTCAGCCGAGGTTGGCCGTCATCTCGTCGATCTCTGTCTGCTGAGCGACGATGATCTGATCGGCAAGGGCCAGAGCGTCGGGGCTGGCCCCGTTTGCCTTCTCGGCCTTGGCCATTCCGATCGCGCCGGTGTGGTGCTTGATCATCATCTCCTGCCAGATCTTGTCGAAGCTTGGTCCGGATGCGGCCGACAACATGCCCATGTCCTGGGCACTCATCATTCCGTCCATCGACGACATGTCATGGGTCGAGTCCGACGTCATCTGGAGGGGCTGCCCCCATGTCGTGAGCCAACCGGTCATCAGCATGATCTCGGGGTCCTGTTCACCCTTGATGCGGGAGGCGAGTTGCTTGACGAGGTCGCTCGCACCGACGGTCGGGTCGAGGGCGATGTCGGCCATCTCGATGGCCTGTTCGTGATGGGGGATCATGCCCTGAGCGAACTCGACGTCGGCGTCGTTGAAGGCCGCTCCAGCGGCGACGACGGTCGTCGTGTCGCCCCCGACGGTTGCGGCGGTCGCGCTGTCGGACTTCTTTGCGTCGCTTCCGCACGCCGTGAATCCGATTGCAGCGATGCTGGTGAGAGCGATGAGGTTCCTGAACTTCATGTTGATGGCCTTTCGGTCGAGAGGGTAGGTACTACACAGTGTAGTGAATGGTCGGGTGAGTCGGACCTCGCGCCGGTCAGGACTGCGGCCAGATGCCGAGCGCGGATGCAGTCTGCTGGCCGACGACGCCGTCGACGAGGAGACCGCGCTGCCGCTGGAGCGCGCGCACGGCCTCATCCGTGGGCTGGTCGAACTGTCCCGACAGCGCACCGGAGTAGACACCTGCCGACACGAGGATCTGCTGGAGACAGACCACGCTCTCACCGCTCGAGCCGGCTGCCAGGGCCGTTGGCTCGATCACACACGTGAGTTGCGTCGAGCCAAGCGCGGTCGTCGAAGTCGTTGTCGCAGGAGTCAGCTCGGGAGTCATGGCAACGGTGGCGGATGTTGCGAGCGCTCCAGCTTCGGCGATCTGGGAAGTCGGTCCTTGGTCATTCTGCTGGGCAACAGCAGGCGGCGAGACGACCATCGCAGCGGTGATACCAACGACGGCGAGGCCGACCGCGAGTTCGGTGCCCATTGCTCGGCGCAGGATTCCGGTGATGCGCGGCGTGGCGGTAGCGGTGTCCTGAAATCGGCGACTCACCCGCTTGCGATTGATGTCGGCGACCTTGAGCATGACGCCGAGGAAGATCAGTTTGACGACGAGATAGACACCGTGGTCGGCTGCGAACAGCCGCGTCGGACTCCCGACGAGTCGGATCGCTTGCAGGGCCCCGGTCCCGACGATGATGCCGACGCTGATTGCGGCGAGCCTGCCGAACCGCTGCACCACGTCGACCAGTTCGTCGCGTTCGGCCCATTTCGTCGCGACGAGGCCGACCATCGCGAGACCACCGATCCATGCTGCGGCCGCGGCGTGATGGCCGATGTCGAGCGGCATGCCGACCAGAGCCCAGCGCATGGACTGCGAGTGGCCGGCATACGCCCAGGTGCCGAGCAGGACGAGGACTATCACTCCCGACGCATTCCACCGGACGTCTTCGAGTGTGCGGGCGGGGGCGAAAAGCACCCAGGAAAGCGTCAGCAGGAGCACGACCCGCACGACGAGCGCGACTCCCGCATCGGTCTCCAACGCAGACGACACCGAGCCAAGCGAGGCCCATGGCGCCTGGCCGCTGATGTCGGAAGCAACGACAAGCAACTGCGCGACGCCGGCAGTGAGCGCGATCCCGATCGAGATCGCGATCGCCTGGTGCACGACTCTGTGTCTCCAGACGCCGGTCCACAGGAACAACATCGTGGCGACGACCCCACCGATCGCCATGATCGCAAGGTACGAGACGAGTCGAAGGATCCACCGTGTCGGGTCCGACGTCGACCACGGCTCGGCGAACCCGCCGCCACCCCCTGCGGCATCCGCAACCGCCGGTACGGTCGTCGAGCCGGCGGGGTCCAAGGCTGCCGGGACGGTCGTCGTGACTGCTGGCGCCGAGACCGTGAAACCGATACGGCCAGTGATGGGATGGCCGTCTGGGCCGACGAGCCGCCAGCGCAAATTCACGGCGCCGGGCGTCAGGGCAGGCAACGGAGTGACGACTTCGGCGTCGCCAGCCGGGCCGTGGACGGATCCAACGAGGTCGGATCGAACGCCGCTTGCGTCGATGATCTCGATCGTGAGGGTCTCCAACGGTACGGACTTGGCGAACGTGAGCGTCAGTTGCGTCGGCGCGACCGCAACCGTGGAACCATCCGGCGGATCGCTCGAGGCCAGCGAGTTGTGGGCGAGCGCCGGGGTGGAAATGCCGAGCAGGGCAGCGCACGAGACGAACAGAACAAGGAGGAAGCGTCGGATCATGAGAGTGGGCGGGTGAGCGGACCAGCGGACGCCAGTCGACAACTACACGATGTAGAACCCTACCGCGACCGAATCCGCTATTCTGCTCACCCGGAGGCATCATGGCGAAGCGACCCGACGGCGCACTCGAACACGACATCATGGCGGTCTTGTGGGCGGCCGACGGTCCCCTGCAGCCGAGCGACGTCAAGGATCGTCTGGAGGTCGCGCTCGCGTACACCAGTGTGGCGACTGTTCTGAGCCGACTCCAGGTCAAGGGGCTGGTCACCCGAATCGAATCGGGACGCGCGTTTGCGTACCAGGCCGCCATCGACGAAGCCCAACTGGCGACCCGCCGGATCGGCGACGTGCTCTCGACCGTCACGGACCGGGAGGCCGTGCTGGCCGGCTTCGTCCGCAGCTTGTCGAAGAAAGACGCAAAGGCGCTCAGGTCGCTGCTCGACGGACCACGTCACTGATGTTCCCTGGGGTGCTGCTCCCGCTCGTCGTCGCCGTCGTTGTCGCGGTCGCCGTGACGACGGTTCACAGGCGGATGCCGCCAACGGTGGCATCGCGTCTGCTGACCGTTGCCCTCGCTGTCGTCGCGAGTGCGGCCGTTCCGACGCTGTGGCTCATCAGCCTCGGCTATCTCGGTCACCTCCCATTCCTCGATCAGGGCTTTTCATGGTGCGCCCGGATGTTCGGCATCCACGCCCGGATACCTCACTGGATCGGTATTCCGGCCGTGGCGCTCTCGTCGGTCGGCGTGTTCCGGACGTGGCGCGTGTTCAGGCTCCATCGCAGGATCCGCCACGATCAGCCGGGTTCGGTCGAGATCGCCGGGCACGAAGCTGTGTTCGCCTTCACGCTGCCGGGTCGTGGCGGACACGTCGTGCTCTCCAGCGGACTCGTCGACTTCCTCGACGACGACGAGCAGAGCGTTGTGCTCGCCCACGAAAACGCCCACGCTCGACACCGCCATGACCGCTACCTGTTGATCGGCCAACTCGGCGCGGCAAGCACTCCGTTCCTGCGGCCGTTGGCGTCTCGGCTGCAGTTCTCCCTCGAACGATGGGCCGATGAAGAAGCCGTCGAGGCCCGGCACGGGGACCGGCGATTCGTCGCCCACACCCTCGCCAAAGTCGCCCTCCGGACCGTCACCCCGGTCGGGGCACTGAGCTTTGCCGGGCTCGGCGTCACCGCTCGCGTCGCTGCCCTCCTCGCACCCGCGCCGTCGCGACCAGGTGCGTCCACCCTGATCGGGATGTGGGCAGCGATTGCATTGACCGCAGTGTTGGCCGGCTTCCAGATCCACCACCTGGCTCGTCTCGTCACAGCGATCTGCCCCGGGTGACTGTCTGTCACTCCGATGTTCGGGTCCTTCGCCTCTGGTCCACTTCGCCGCCGACACCGACGATGGTCGGAGAGGCCCGATCGAACGCGCTGATCGCCATCGCGGAGGGCCGATTCGAGAGGCCCGTGCCCCCATGAAGATCATCGAGACGATGCATCGCCCGCCAGTGTCCATCACCCCGGATGCCACGATCACTGCGGCGGCGGTGGAGATGGAGAGGGCCGGCGTGGGAGCTCTCGGTGTCGTCGACGCGGGCGCGCTCGTGGGGATCGTGACCGACAGGGACCTGGTCCGCCGCGCACTCGCGACCAGCACTCCGCCCGACGCACGAATCGACTCGATCATGAGCATGCCGGTGGTCACCATCGACGCCTCTGCAGATCTGCACGACGCCTACGCCCTGTTCCGCACCAACGCTGTCCGCCGCCTCGCCGTCGTGAGCGATGGGCACTTCTTGGGGATCGTCGCCACCGATGATCTGCTCATCCACCTGGCCGCAGACCTGAGTGACGTCGCCCGACCGATCACAGCCGAGCTGCTGTTCAGCCACCACGACACCCCGGTTCCCGCAGTGGTGAAGGAATCCTGAGCCGAGCGTGCCCGCTCAGTCGAGGCCGACAGCCGCGTACACCAACGCGGTGAAACGCTCCAGCGCTGCCGTGCACTCGTCGAACTTGCCCATGATCTCGACTGCGTCGACCGAATCGAAGACATCGCGTGCGTGGAGTTCGCGATGCCAGCGACGGAGCCGATCGACGTTCTGTTCCTCCTCATCCAGCTCCGCAAGGGTGAACTTCTCGTTGCGGATCTCTTTCTCCAACTCGGCCAGGCACTTGCCGCACTCCGACACGAACTCGACCCACTCGGCACGCCTCGCCTCGTCATAGAGCCTGCGGATCCTCTGCGCCGTCGCATCGTCAGCAGCACCGGACGCGAGCACGAACACCTCACCGTCGTGCTCTGCGACCAATGTCACGAGCCTCTCGGCGAACCCATCGAACGGCGGCGAATCTGGCAGCGCCCAGCTGCCTTGACCGAGTTGCACCGCACCCACCCGCCGCAACTCACGCCACACTGCGACCCGATGCCTGGATGGCTCGGACGGTAGGCGCAGGATACAAACGATCCAGGCGTCACGACGATCTCCACCCATCAGCATGTAACAGACGTTACAGTTCTGCGGTACATGCTGATGCGCTGGTTGATCATCGCTGCGATCGTCATCGCCGCCTCCTGGGTGCTCATGATCGCGCTCGCCAAACGACTGCCACCCGGACTCGCCAAAGACCTCGCGACCGTGCTCCCCGCATGCGTGACCACCGCCCGCCGCTTGCGCAAGGACCCCCGGGTCCCACGCCGAGTCAAGGTCGTCGTGGCGTTCGCCGGACTCTGGGTGCTGTCGCCCATCGACCTGATTCCCGAGTTCCTCCCGATCATCGGGCCGCTCGACGACATCGTCGTCGTCGCTCTCGCCCTGCGCTACGCAGCGCGCCATGTCCCGCCCGAAGCACTCGTCGAGGCATGGCCAGCCGAACGCCGGATCCTCGACCGACTCGCACCCTCGACGGCAACGATCCCACGACAACTGGAGCACCCTGATGGACGGCAGCATCTTCCGCCTGATCAACCGACTCGCTGACAGGACCGGCTGGGCCCACGGCCTGTTCAGAGCCAACGCCGGATACGGCGTCGCTGCGTTCGCAGTGCTCCTCCTCGTCGCTTACATCAATGGTCGCCAACACGCCGACCTGACCGCAGTCGCAACGAGTGTGTGGGCAGCGATCGCAGCGATGGTCGCGCTCGGCATCGGACAGATCATCGGCAGCGCCGTCGACCGGGCCCGCCCCTACGACACACTCGCCAACGTCCACATCCTCGTCGACAAGACGACCGACTTCTCGTTCCCCAGCGACCATGCCACCGTCGCCGGTGCAGTCGCGATCGGCCTCCTCTTCGCCAACCGACGTTTGGGCATCATCGCATCGGTCCTCGCCGTGCTGATGGCTTTCACCCGCATCTACGTCGGCGCCCACTACCCCAGCGACGTCCTCGCCGGACTGATCCTCGGCGGCATCGTCGCTGCCACCGGACGATTCGTCATCGTCCCGACCCTCACCAAGATCGCCCGCTGGCTCTCAACCACACCGCTGCGTCCGCTCGTCACCAGTGCAGCCAGGCCGCAGCTCACGACGTGAGCGGGTCGCCCTGCGAGCGCACTGCTGTGCCTCGTTCGCGGCAGGGGGCCTTCGTCTAGCTTGGCGGTCATCTCGGATTGAGGAGCGTCATGGGTGCATTCGAAGGTCGCGTCGCGTTCATCACAGGTGGTGGCCGAGGTCAGGGCCGCAGCCACGCCGTGGCCCTCGCTCAGCAGGGTGCGCAGATCGCGATCAGCGACATCGCTGCGCCGATCTCCAGCGTGAACTATCCGCTGTCGAGCGAGGAGGATCTCGAAGAGACCCGCCGGCTCGTCGAGAAGGAGGGCGTGCAGTGCATCACGGAGGTCCTCGACGTCCGCGACGACGAGGCCCTCACCCGCTTCGTCCAGCGAACGGTGACCGACCTCGGCAGCCTCGACCTCGCGATCGCCAACGCCGGAATCTCTTCAGCAGGCGTCGCCCTCGAGCGGATGACGAACGCCGAATGGAACGACATGATCGGCGTCGACCTGACGGGCGTGTTCAACACGATCCGCGCGGTCACACCGACGATGAAGCGCCAACAGTTCGGGCGGATCGTTGCGACCACATCGATGATGGGCCGCCAGGGTTGTGGCTACATGGCTCACTACAGCGCAGCGAAGTGGGGCGTGATCGGCCTCGTCAAGTCGGCCGCCCTCGAACTCGCTCCGTTCGGTATCACCGTGAACGCCGTCGCCCCTGGCAACATCAACACGGGCATGGTCGTCAACGACGCAATGGTGCAGGCGCTGTCGGGCGGCAAGCCGGGTGCGGTGTTCGACGATGTGCTGCCCCTGCTCGGGGCGCTCCACGCCATTCCCGAGCCGTTGATCGAGCCCGAGGAAGTCAGCCACGCGGTGTTGTTCCTGCTGTCCGAGCAGGCGCGGTACATGACCGGCGCGGTGATGGACGTCTCTGCCGGCAACAGCGCGCGCACGACCGGCTGAGCGACATGGCACGCCTCGACGGCAAGGTCGCGATCGTGACGGGTGCCGGGGGCGGCATCGGGCGCGAGCACGCCCGGCTGCTCGCCGCACACGGGGCGAGCGTGGTGGTCAACGACATCGGCCTTCGACGGGGCGCCGACGCGGCCGGGGTGGTCGAGGAGATCGAGCGTGCCGGAGGGACGGCGATTGCCAACACGGAGTCGGCCACGTGGGATGGTGCGGGATCGATCGTGCAGGGCGCGATCGACGCATTCGGGCGTATCGACATCGTCGTCAACAACGCCACGGCCAGCGGCATCGACGACATCTGGCGGATGAGCGAGGAGCAGTGGGACCTCGCTTTCGACGTCAACCTGAAGGGCTACTTCGCGTTGATCCGTGCGGCTGCGCCCCACCTGTGCGGCCAGGGGTCCGGCGCGATCGTGAACACCAGTTCCGGTTCCGGCTTCGGCCATCCGTCGAACGTCGCGTACGCCTCGGCGAAGGAGGGAGTCGTCGGGTTGACCCGCACGGTGGCCAAGGAACTGGGCCGCTTCGGCGTGCGTTGCAACGCCATCCGACCGTTCGCAGCGGGTGCCTCGACGGCTGACTATGCGACCAAGACGGCGCGGTGGGCGGAGCTGATGGCGCTGACGATGGGACCGACGCCCGGCACGATCACGCCGCCACGTTCAGTCGACCCGACGCTGTTCGGGCCGGCCAAGATCAGCCCGCTCGTGGTGTGGCTCTGCACCGACGCCGCGAAGGACGTCAACGGGCGCACGTTCCACATCGCCGGCGACACGCTGTCGCGGCTCAGCGAGCCGACACCCGAACGCAGCGTGCACCAGCCCGACGGCTGGACGCTGGATGCACTCGACGCCGTCGCCTCGGCCACCATCACCGGCGGGTTGACCAACCCCTTCACACTCGACGGCCACCCGCACCTGCAGGTGTTCACCGAGTAGCGGCTCGCGCCCACGGAGAACGGGCCGCACCGCCGCGAAGTTCGTCGTACGATCGACGTGTGACCGACCCTGCGATCATCCTGGTCTCGCCCGGCCACATCGACGAACTGCTGTCGGAATTCCAGAGCCGGTACAGCTGCGACTACGACCTGCGCGCCGCCGGTAGCTGCGCCGAGGCAGAGCGATCGCGACCCAGATCTGCGAGGGCGGCGGCGCGGTCGCGCTGTTCGTGTCCGACTCGCGTCTGCCCGACAACCACGTCTACGCAGCGTTCGGCAAGTGGCGTGCCGTCGTGCCGACCGCGCGTCGCGTCGTCACTGCGCACTGGGACAACTTCGTCGACGACGGCCATCCCGTCGCGCAGGGCCGACCATCGTGGTGCGCCGACCGATGCTTTCCGAGACGATGTCGCAGTATCTGATCGACGAGGTCGAGTACAACCCGCGGATCGAGGTCCTGCCCTGCCACCACGTCATCGACGGCGGCGGCGAGGGACGGCTGGAGTGGTTGTGCCTGGAGGACACCACCGACGGCCGACGCATCACGACACAGGCCAACGGACTGTTCCTCCTGCTCGGCGCCGAGCCCAACTGCGACTGGTTGTCCGACGAGATCGCGCATGACTGGAACGGGTTCGTGCTCACCGGACGCGACACGCCGCGGGCGTGTTCGCCGCCGGCGACATCCGCGCCGGCTCGATGAAGCGGGTCCCCCTGCCGTAGCTCGTCGTCCGCAACGATCTCCAATGACGGCCGGGCTCAGTCGATGACTGGGCTCAGTCGATGACGGCGGTGACGTCGACCTCCACGAGCAGTCCGGGTCCAGCGAGTGCTGCGACGCCGATCCCTGTGAGCGGTGGCAGTGGCGTGGCGATGCCCAGTCGTGCACACGCTCGGGCGACTCCGTCGACGAACGATGACATCTTGTCCGGAGTCCAGTCGACGAGGTAGACGGTGAGTTTGACGACGTCGTCGAAGGAGCCCCCGGCTGCGGCGAGAGCAGTCGCGACATTGAGGTAGCACTGCTCGACCTGCGCCGTGAGATCACCCGCACCGACGATGTTCCCATCGCCGTCCTGGGACACCTGACCGGCGACGAACACCAGCTTCGATCCGCTGGCGACCGCCACGTGTCGGTAGATGTCCACGGTCGGTAGTCCGTCTGGGTTCAACAGGGTGATGGTCATCATGACTCCTTGTCGGCGAGAGCACAAAGACCCCGCCGTGCTCATACCATAGCGTTGCTATGGTATATTCGGCCGATGGCCCGGACCGCAGACCCAGCGGTCCGAACGCTCCTCATCGAACGAGCAGCCACGATGCTGCGCACCCGCGAGCCGATCACATTGCGTTCGCTGGTGGCCGCTACCGGAGTGTCGACGATGGCCGTCTACACCCATTTCGGCGGCATGGACGGCGTCTGGAAGGCCGTCAGACAGGAGGGCTTCACGCGCTTGGAGGCCCGGTTCGCGACGGTCACGATCTCCGCCGATCCGGTGCGCGACCTGACAGCACTGGTCGTCGCGTACGTCGCGAACGCGCTGGATCACCCTGACCTGTATCGGGTGATGTTCGATGCGACTGTCGATCTCGAAGACCTCTCGGCTGCGGACGCAACCCTCGAGTACCTGGTCCGCGCCGCTGAGCGGGCGAGAGCGGCCGACCGCTTCCGCTCGGACAACGACCGGCTGGAACTGGCCACGCAGAGTTGGGTCATCGGGCATGGACTGGCGTCCCTGGTTGCGTACGGGCCCCTCCCCCGCCAGACGCTCGACTTCGGCGCGCCCATGTTGACTGCGCTGTTCGTCGGTGCAGGAGACCAGCCAGCGCGTTGTCGCCGGTCTGTCGCGCGTGGCTGGGGAGCGTCGAGCACTCGGTTCGTCCGCCGATGAGTACTCGTTACTCATGCCGATCGGCCGCGAGAAGCGTCCTACTGGTGCCATGCAGCACAATGGACTCAGCTCCGCACGTCGGAGTGTTCACGCCCTACTGGTCACGTCGATCTCGCTGATCGCCGTGACGTCATCCGCGGCGATGACCAGCGCTGCTCCGGCGCTCGGGCAGATCGCCACGGCCGTCGGCACCATCGGCGATCTCGGACCGGCGGCCACCGCCTACGCCCAGACCGGCGACCTCGCCAGCGATGCTGCCGGCAATCTGTACTTCCCCGACGACGGCCGACTCCGCAGAATCGATGGCACCACCCACGTCATCACCACGATCGCAGGCAACGGATTGACGACCTCGACGGGTGACGGTGGGCTCGCCATCGATGCCTCACTCCGGCCCGCCTTCATCGTGGCCGCCGCGAACGGTGACCTCTACGTCTCTGACGCTGCCAATGCGAACGTCCGCAAGATCAACAAGGCGACCGGCGTCATCGTGACCGTCGCCGGAACCGGTGTGGCCGGCACGACCGGCGACGGCGGGCAGGCGACCGCCGCGAAGCTGAACCTCCCTTACGGCCTCGCGCTCGACTCAGCCGGTCTGCTCTACATCGCCGACGCCGAGTCCTCGCGCATACGCCGGATTGCCGCCAACGGGATCATCACGACGGTGGCCGGAACCGGCGTCGCCGGCTTCAACGGCAATGGGCTGCAAGGCCCCGCGACGCAGCTCAACTTCGCTGCGTCGATCGCGTTCGACGCGAGCGACAACATGTACATCTCCGACTCCGGCAACAACCGGATTCGCAAGCTGGCCGCAGCCACGGGCGTCGTGTCGACGATCGCTGGCACCAGCGGTTCCGGCTTCAACGGCGACGGGGCGGCGAACGCGGCGACGCTGAACCAACCCCAAGAGCTCGCCTATTCGAACAACTTCGTCTACTTCGCAGACCAGAGCAACCACCGGATCCGCAGGATCGGCGTGATGGCCAACTCCATCTTCACGATCGCAGGAACTGGAGTCGGCACCTCCGCGGGCAACGGCGGGCTTGCCGCCAACGCGACGGTCAGTTATCCGACCGGGGTCGCTGTGGTCGGGACAACGGTGTACGTCACAGATCAGTCCGCCACGATCCGCGCGATCACTGGCGTCGGCAGCGCGAACACGATGATGTCGCACTTCGCCGGGGTCGGGCTGTCCTTCGCCGGCGACGGAGGTCCCGCGACGGCGGCGATCATCGGGCACTACGTCGATGTCTCGATCGGCTTGGACGGAGACCTGTACGTCAACGACGCCGGCAACTCGAGGGTGCGTCGCGTCGACAGGACGACCGGGATCATCACGACGGTCGCGGGCACCGGCGCCGGTTCGTACAACGGTGACGGCCCCGTCGCGTCCACGAACCTCGCAGCGTCGTCTGTCGCCGTGGATGCAGCAGGAAACGTGTATGTCGCACAAGAGTCGTACGCATACATCCGCAAGGTGAACGTCGCCGCAGGCACCGTCACCACCGTGGCCGGCACCGGCGGACAGATCGTCAATGGAGACGGCCCAGCGATCACGAAGAACGTGACGCCTTCGGACATCGTGATCGATGCCGCCGGCGACCTGTACATCGCCGACGGCCAACACCACCTCATCCGCAAACTGACGATCGCGACCGGCATCCTGAGCACCATCGCAGGCACCGGTACGCCGACGAACAACGGTGACGGGCCCGTGGCAACGACGAACATCGCCGTCGGTCGTCTCGCCATCGATGCCGCCGGTGACCTGTACGTGACCGACAACACCAATGCCCGAATCAGAAAGATCACGATTGCGACCGGGCAGGTCACGACGATCATCGGAACGGGCACCACGGCATACAACGGGGACCACACCGGACTGACGACGAACATCGCTCCGACCGGCATCGCTGTCGACGCCTCCGGCAACGTCTACATGACCGACTTCGTCAACCGCATCGTCCGTCGCTACGACGCAGCGACGAAACAGGTCACCACCATCGCGGGAACCGGGATCCCCGGCTCGTCCGGCGACGGCGGTCCGGCAACGTCGGCCCGCTTCGTCACGCCCGGGAGCGTCGCCCTCGGGCCTCTCGGCCAGCTCTATGTCGTCGACCAGGTCGCGCAGCGGGTCAGAGTCATGACCGTGCCGGTCCCCGCAGCACCGCAGCCACCGCAGCCATCGCAGCCACCGACCCAGGTACCTGCGTACAACCCCGTCACGCCGGAGCGTCTGCTCGACACGCGTGTCGGGGTCGGAGCCGCGACCGGGGCGCTCGGTGCAGGCACGACGCTCGTCCTCCAGATCACCAGAGCCGGGACGACGAACGTCCCTGCGTCGTCCTCCGCGGTTGCGTTGAACGTCACCGTCACCGAGCCGGACGCGCCGGGGTTCCTCACCGTCTGGCCGTGCGGCTCCCCGCAGCCGCTCGCCTCCAACGTCAACTATGTCACCGGTCAGACGATCCCGAACCTCGTCGTCGCCAAGCTCGGGACCGGTGGAACCGTCTGCATCATCGGGCAGGCCACCACGCACGTCGTCGCCGACATCGACGGCTGGTTCTCGCCGTCGGCCACCTACACACCCACCGCACCCGAACGGCTCCTCGACACCCGTGGAGGTGTCGGGGCGCCTGCCGGCCGGCTGCCCGGCGGGACCACGCTCGTCCTCCAGATCACCGGGGCGGGAGTGACGAACGTCCCTGCCGATGCCACCGCGATTGCCCTCAATGTGACCGTCACCGATCCGGACGCGGCCGGCTTCCTCACCATCTGGCCATGCGGTTCGCCGCAACCCCTGGCGTCGAATCTGAACTACGCCAACGGCCAGACGATCGCCAACCTCGTCATCGCCAAGCTCGGCTCCGGCGGAACCCTGTGCATCAGCGGACAGGCCACCACGCATGTCGTCGCTGATGTCAACGGCTGGTTCACCCAGACAGCAGCGTTCACCGCCCTGGCCCCAGAACGACTCCTGGACACCCGCGAAGGCGTCGGCGCAGCAGCTGGGAAGCTGGCCGCAGGACAGACCCTGACACTGCAGATCGCGGGCGCCGGCATGTCAGCGACCCCGGGAGCCGCCACAGCCGTCGTCATCAACGTGACGGTCACCGATCCTGGCTCGGGCGGCTTCTTGACCATCTGGCCGTGCGGCACGCCGCAGCCACTCGCATCGAACCTCAACTACACCCGCGGCCAGACGATCCCGAATCTGGTCATATCCAAGCTCGGCACCGGTGGAACCGTGTGCATCATCGGACAGGGCACCACGCACATCGTCGCTGACATCGGCGGATGGTTCGGCTGACCGAGTCAGGACGCGATCTTGACGGAGTTCTTGAGGGAGTGCTTCGCGGACAGCAGCTTCGTCGACGCGTTGGCAGGTCGCCGAAACGACCGGTCATCGAGCACAGCGGACCGGGGCACAGGCGGGACTGACTGGTGACATTCTGCCCTGTCCGAACGCAGCCGCTCACCGTACCGTTCGGCACGTGACAGGGATTCGAGGGTTCGCGGCGCTGTTCGTGATGTTGGTCCTCGGCACCAATGCGTGCGCCGCCGACACGTCGTCGCCAGCGCCATCGACGACCGATCATCAGTCGACGCCAGCACCCGAAACGACCACCGCGACACCCCCGACGGTGCAGACCTCACCGACCGATCCTGCGCCGACGGCCCCCGGATGGGGGTCGGTCGCACTGGACCTGCACGCCCAGACGGTGTTTGGATTCGGGGTCGGATACGTACCGGCAGACGAGTTGCTCGGCGCACTGTCCGAGCATTTGGGCCCCGTCACCAACGACACCGGATGGTACGTGATGCCTCGCCTGCACGGCGACGATCCGACAATCGATTGCCTCGCCGAGGTTCCATCCCGCGTCCTGCACTGGGGTGACCTGTCCTTCGCGATGTTCAGATCACCGTTCGGTGTCGACGGAGACTTCTTGTGGAATTGGTCCGTCGGCGACCCGCCCTCATCACAGGCAACGCGCCGCGAACCCCACCAACCTGATCAGCCGGCGGCGACCGGTCTGCGCACGGCTGAAGGCATCTCCGTCGGCTCACCCACCTCCGACCTCGACGATTCCTACGGCGAGCAGATTCGAACGGACCCAGGGCCGCAACACCCGCAGAACACAGACACCGTGCTCGAAGTCGACCAGGACACCGGGTCCGCATTGCTGCTGCGAACACGGCGCGGGACCATCGAAGGCATCGCGGCGTCGTTCGCGTTCGCCGGTGTGAGCGGACTGGATGACTGCTCGACGTCGACCGTCACCCAGCATCTGGCGACCACCAACGTCATCCTCGTCGGCGATTCCCTGGCTGAACAGGCCGCACCATATCTGCAGCCGTTCTTCGCGCCGAACTCGCTCGTGCGCCACGTCTACGCCGGAACTGCACCATGCGACTGGCTGGGCAAGAACTTGGCGATCCAAACCACCAGCGTCGTGGTGATCTCGTTCTCCGGGAACTCACTCACCTCATGCATGACCGACGACGCCGGCGGGCCGCTGCAGGGACAAGACGTCGTGACCAGGTACCGGCTCGATGTCTCAGCCCTGATCGCCGAAGCCCTGTACGTCGGGGCGAAAGTCCTCCTCGTCGGGCAGCCGGTGCACGACGGTGCTCCATCGAGCAACGACGTGGTGACTGAACTCGACGTCATGTACCAAGACCTCGCCGGAGCGACTCACACCGAGTTCGTCGACGCGGGCGCCGCAGTCGAGAACCCTGATGGCACCTTCGCGTTCACCCTGCCGTGCCTGCAGAGCGAACCCCGGTGTGTGCTCGCAGGGATGAACGTCGTCCGCAGTGACGACGGAGTCCATTTCTGCCCCGGATCAGCTCCGGTCGGGCCATGCCAGGTCTACGCGTCCGGGGCGTTCCGATTCGCAAAGGCGATCGAACAAGCGGTCAGGGATCTGTGACCTGCTCGCCGCCTCCATTCGTCAGTGAACAACAACGACGGGCGAGCCAGCGTGACCCGTCACAGCCTATGCAACCGACCCGAGCACCCGTTCAGATCCACCCTGCGTCGATCGATACGGGTAGTGCCACGCGTGAATGACGATCAGCTCGGCATCACGACGTTCGACCTCCGCTGCAGCCCACCGCAATGCGCGACTCGAAGCCTCCGAGCCGTCGAAACCAACCGCAATCCGACCAACGGCGTCGCGCACCTTCACCGGCACGACCACGACCGGACACGGGCTCTTGTGCAGAACGCCGGCGACGACCGAGCCGAGCAGGAAGCTCTCGAGCGCGCCGGTCCCGCTGCTTCCGACAATGAGTAGATCTGCATCCACGGCTTC
The DNA here is from genome assembly GCA_025351965.1 of Actinomycetes bacterium. Lineage (GTDB taxonomy): Bacteria > Actinomycetota > Acidimicrobiia > Acidimicrobiales > Ilumatobacteraceae > WLMZ01. The sequence continues at coordinate 22,084 of JANXUX010000276.1, forward strand.
CGCGACGAGCTTGGGTACCGCCTCCGCATCAACCGCGCAGAAGTCGATCCCGATGGAGGGATACAAATGCAGAGCGTCCTTGGCAACCACAGCAATTTTCGCCGTGCATTCTTGCTCGAGTCGGCTCTTGTCGGCGGCGGCGACAGCAGCCGTAGACGTCCATGGCCGATCGCAACAGATACGACGAGATGATTCTCATCGATGCACCGCGTCGCTCCGCCGCAATCGTGGGTGACAGCGATTCGCCTGTCCGACAACGCCCTCAGAGTGACGTTCGGCCCTACTGCTCGGCCGACTCCGGCGCGCATAGTTCGGTCATGGCAGACACCTACACGTCCATCGTCGTTCCGCTCGACCTCTCGTTCGAAAGCGACCGCGCCGTCGGCATTGCCGGCGCGCTCGCGTCGATAGCGAACCTTCCCGTCGAGCTCGTCACCGTGACGGGCGACGTTCGTCAAGAGCCCGAGAAGGCCCGCCTCCATCAGAGTGCGAGCGCACATCATCTCCAACGGTGGAGCGGCCTCGTCCTCCACGACGAGGATAAAGCCGGTGCGCTCGCCAAACACCTCGCGACGCTCGAGTCACCTCTGGTCGTCATGGCGAGCAGCGTCCACGGTCCGCTCGGCGAGCTGTTGTCGCTCAGCACGTCCGCCGAACTGTTGTCGAGGACCGCCTGTCCGGTGCTGCTCATCGGGCCGCACGTCGAGTCCACCTGGCGTGCACATCAAGCGCAGGTCGTGCTGTGCATCGGTCAGACGACACACGCCGAGGCGATGATCCCGCAGATGACGACCTGGTCGCGTACGTTCGGTGGTGTCGCCCCGTTGCTCGTCGAAGTCGTCGACCCGGTCGACAAGCGCCAGGTACCCAGCGACGTGCCCGACTCCGCTCACGTGCACCGACTCGCCGAACTTCTCAGCGAACAGGGGATCGTCAGCAGTTGGGACGTTCTCCACGATGACGATCCGGTCGAGGCGCTCGTTCGATGTGGCGAGAAGTTCGAGCAGACCGTGTTCGTCGTTGCCAGCGAGCAGTGGACCGACCCGGCTCACGTGCATCTCCGCAGCGTGTCGCGACATCTCGCTCACCGATCGACACAGCCGGTGCTCGTCATTCCCCCCACCTGCCCATGAGGTCGGCCTCCTGCGCCTGGTGCTGACGGAATCGCTGCGTCAGCACGCCGAGGCGCTCGCGGACGTCCTCCGGGTCGATCTCGATGACGGGGTGCGTCTCGATCTGCTCGCGTAGCGATACGACCGCGATCGTCAGGTCGAGCAGATCTCGACGAAGCCGCTCGATGCGATCGAGCTGGCCCGGATCCGACAACGCGATCTCGTCGAGCAGCGTCAACGAGGTGTCGTTCGAATCGGCGTGCACTCGAAGTGCCGTGTAGAGCGCGTCGACGGCAACAGCGACACGGTGCAGCCAGGTCCGATGACGTCGTGGTGCGGGTGCGGTGAGTGCGTACTCGAGAACGTGAATCGCGTGCAGGGCTGCTCGCCGCTGGTCGCGAAGATCTGCGGCAAGGGCGGCGAGCGGACGGGGCTCCGGCGGTGGGGTCGATTCGGCCATCTGGAGAACCTCCCTCACGTCAGCTTTCGGCTGTTGATGTGGAAGCGCCGCAGTGCGTTCGCAGTCACGTGCGCGGCGGCAGACTCGTTTCTGAGCTGGCGGATGAGGTGGTCAGCGCCGAACCGGGTGAGCCGATGCTGACGACCGTCCGGCGATGACCGTTCGCTCACGAACAGCGGGCCGGAACGGCGCGCGCCGATGCAACGCCGAACCGCCTTGGCCGTCTCACGGTCGAGCACGATGCGGGTCTCCTCACCGCGCCGACGGATCGTGATCGTCGTCGCCGGCCGCTTGCTGACGACGTCACCGATGTCCAACGCCAACGCCTCGACCACCTTCAGCCCATCTGACACGATCAGCGCGACGAGTGCGTCCAGCCGAGGATCCAGCGCGGCCGCCGCTGCTCGCGCAGTCGCCACTGACTCCGCCGAGAGCTCGAGCGTCGGACTCACATCGCCGGCGAGCACCTTCGGTCGAACGACCCCCACCGTTGGGTTGGTCGAGGTGAGCTGACGGTCGAGGGCGAATTCGTAGAACGACGACAACGCAGACCATCGCCGCCTGATCGTCGAGTCACTGTCTCCGGCAGCGGCGCGGGCAACCTGGAAGGCAACCACCGTTGCCGTGTCGGCCGTCAACGGAACAGCGCCCTCGCGCGTGCACCACCGGCCGAACGCGTCGAGATCGGAACGATATGCGGCCTGCGTGTTCGGTGACGGCTGGGTGCCGAGCCAGCTGTCGACGGTGCTGCGTTGCAGCGCCGCCTGCCTCGTGCTGTTCGCCTTCGCACCCATGGGACGATGATGATCCCCTGAGCAAGATCCTGTCAACATAATCATGCTCCCCATCGGGGCACAAATCCTCTTGACGCTCAACATAACCATACTTATTATGTTGAGCACTCCGGATGTTCCGGGGAGTCGCAGACCACCACAGGAGGAGTTGCCATGATGATCCAGACCGACCCGTTCCGTGACCTCGACACGCTCTTCAGCCGACTGTCGAATAGGCAGCAGCCCAACGGCGGCGTGATGCCGATGGATGCCTTCCGGCGAGGCAGCGACGTGTGGGTCCACATCGATCTACCCGGCGTCAAAGCCGAGAGCCTCGACATCACCATCGAACGAAATGTCCTGACGATCGCCGCCGAACGGAACTGGCAGCGCCAGGAAACCGACCAGAGCTACTTCGGCGAGCGCTACCGGGGTGCCTTCCGCCGTCAGATCCAACTCGGCGACGGCCTCGATCTCCACCACCTCGAAGCCGATCTGCACGACGGCGTCCTCACCATCCGCATCCCGGTCGCCGAGCAGGCCAAGCCTCGCAAGGTCGAGGTCGGCCAGCACCGCAACACCGCCCCCGACGCGATCGAGGCCACGGCCGCCGGCGCCGCCTGAACCGCTCGAGCCGCAAACCAGCCACTGGCGCCCGCCACCTCGGAGTCCCCCTGGGGAGACTCCGAGGTGGCTTCCGCGTGGATCTGAGCCGGAACTGGCTCGTCCATCGACCCATGCGCTGCTAGCATTGCGGGCATTGCAAGCTCGGTCAGTAAGGAGAAGATGTGGCCACGCTCACCATTCGCGATCTCGACGAGGAACTACGCGCGAGTCTGCGAATTCGCGCTGCTCAGCATGGACGATCGATGGAAGCCGAAGTTCGCCAGATCCTGCGTGACGCGTTGTCCCGGCCCACACGTGGCGATCAGCTCGGCACCCGAATTCGCCAGCAGTTCGCAGCGATCGGCGGCGTCGAACTCGAATTGCCGACGCGTACCGAACAACCGCATGCTGCGACGTTGCCTTGATCGTTCTCGACACCAATGTCGTGTCCGAGCTGATGAGCTCCGTACCGGCCGAGCAAGTCGTGGAATGGGTCGATCGTCAAACCTCGACCGACGTCCACCTCACGGCCATCACGGTTGCGGAGCTGCTCTACGGAGTCGCCCGGCTCCCCGACGGACAGAGCAAGAACGACCTCGCGCAACACGTCGAGGCGATGATCAGTGATGAGTTCGATCACCGTGTCGTTGCGTTCGACGAGACCGCAGCAGCTCACTACGCCGACATCGTCGTGCGCCGGGACCGAAGCGGCCGGCCGATCAGCGCCGCCGATGCCCAGATCGCTGCGACGTGCCGGAGCCACGGCGCCGTTCTCGCCACTCGCAACACCGACGACTTCACCGACACCGGGATCGCGGTCGTCGACCCATGGACCCAGCACTGAGCACCTCAAGCATCGCCGCCGAACGATGACGGATGATCACGTCATACCGGTACCGGTATACTGCGGACGTGGCTACTGAGACGTACTCCCGGCATCTGATCGGTATCGCCCGCCGGCAAGCCGGGCTGACCCAGCGGGTACTCGCGGAGCGAGCCGGTACCAGCCAGGCCGCAGTGTCTGCATACGAGTCCGGACGCCGGTCGCCATCCGTCGACACGCTCTGTCGGATCCTTGGTGCTGCCGGGTTCGAAGTTCGCATGCGCCTCGCGCCGCCGGACACGCATGCCCCATCGCAAGAACTCGCCGAGAGGCTGGTTCCGGCGGAGCAGGTCGCTCGGCATGACGAACGCGAGCGAATCCGAGTCGAACGACATCGGGTCAGTGCCTGATTGACCGGCGCCGTCGTCAGCTGTCCCGCTTCGGCGCACCCCAACGGCTGAAGATGTACTTCTGCTTCTCGACGGCGTCGAGGGCTTTGGTGCCGTTCGCGACGCGGACGAAGAACTCGGTGCGGGTCTCTTTCGGGCCATCGGGCTTCTGGTGGATCACCGTGGCATCGACGGGGAAGCCGCACGGATCGACCTGGACGCGGCAGATGTCGTGACCATCCACGTGGTGGATCTGAGGTCGCACGTTGGTGGCCGCGGCATCGCCCATCGCGGTGGAGATGATGTTGGCGAGGTGCTGCTGGAACCAGTCGCGCGGGTCCTGGCCCTTCATCGCGTGCGTCGCGTAGTCGGTCTCGATGCCGTGGATGGTGCCGTCGTCGGCGATACCGATCAACAGCGTGCCGCCCTCGCGTGAGTTCATGAACGCCGCGATCGTCTTCAGCGACGCCGTCTCCAACGGCTTGAACACTTCACCCGAGTCCTGGTGGGTGCGCAGGGTGGCCTTGTACTCGAGGTGGGTGGACTCCTTGTCGGGGCCGAGCAGGTCGACGATGTCGCAGCGCTCCTGGTGCATCACCGTGGCCCTACGGTGCACGAGTGGCCCGTAGGCGGCAAGGATCTCGGCCTGCATCGCCGGGTTGTCCACGTACGCGAGCGCCATTGCCTCTGACGCGCCGAGTTGGTCGAGCACGCCCGACATCGCTTCCTTCTCGAGCACGAGCTTGAACGCGCCGAGAGCGTTCGCCGCAGCCGCCTGCTGGATGTCGACCCGGTTGGTGAGCTTGTCGAACACCGCGTCATAGAAGAGGCGATCCGTCGGATCGAAGTTCGTGCCGTGACGCGCGTTGAGCTGCTCGATGATCACCGACAGCGGCTCGGGTTCCGGTTCGTGGATCTTGCCGGTGCCACCGAAGATCGTGGTCACCTCGCCGGTGGTGTCGCTGAGCGTGACCGACCCCTCGAAGGTCTGGTCGGTCTTGAGGTGGGTCAGCTCGACGTCGGGGTGCACGGCGACGTAGCCGTCGTCGCGGATCATCGCCCCGAGGGCTTTGCAGAACAGGTAGTCGCGCTCCAACGTGGCGTCGGTGAACGCGACCACCTGCGCCAAGAACGCATAGATCCGGGTGAACCGGTTCAGTGCATCGCGGAAGCAGGCCTGCTCGTCGTCGTCGAGGTTGTGGAAGAACCGGTCCTTCGCCGGGGCGAGCGCGGCGTTGACCCGATCGGTGACGATCGCGCCCTTGGCGACCAGCAGCGACACGGTCCGCTCGATCTCGTCGGGATACAGCACCCCGAACTCGTCGAGGGCGTGGCGGGTGTCGTAGAGCAGGTTCGGGTCCGTCGGCGGGGCAACGGTCTGCCCGTACCACGGCTCGAACGCAGTGCGGATGTCCTCGGCCTCGTTACGGAAGTCGAGCACGAACGTGCCGTCCTTGCGGATGCCGTCACGGTCATAGGTGCGGTTGAGCCGCGACAGGGTCTGCACCGCGGCCAGGTTGGACAGCGCCTTGTCGACGTACATCGCATACAGCTTGGGCTGATCGAAACCGGTCTGATACTTCTCGGCCACAACCAACAGGTTCCACTCGTCGGTGTCGAACCGCCTCTGCGTCTCCGACTCGGGGAACCCGTTCATCGACGACTCGGTCTCGGATGCACCATCGATCTCGAGCTTGCCCGAGAACGCGACCAGCACCCCGAGGTCGGTGTAGCCCTTGTCGTTGATGTACTTCTCCAACGCCAGCTTGTACCGGGCGGCGTGCTCGCGTGATGACGTGACCACCATTGCCTTGGCCATCCCGCCGATGCGGTGGCGGACCTTGGTGCGGTAGTGCTCGACGATCACCTCGGCCTTCTGGGCCAATTGATGCGGATGCAACGAAACGAACTTCGCGATCGCCGCACGGGCCTTGCCGGGGTCGTAGTCGGGGTCGTCGGGCGTCGTCTGCTCGATGTTCCAGTACGTCTTGTAGGTGACGTAGTTGGCGAGCACGTCGAGGATGAAGTGCTCCTGGATCGCCTGGCGCATCGAGTACAGGTGGAACGGCACGTGCTTGCCGACCGTCTCGTCGAAGCGGCCGAACAGCTCCAACGTCCTGGCTTTCGGTGTCGCCGTGAACGCGAAGAACGACAGGTTCGGCTGCTTGCCCCGCGCCGCCACGATCGCCGCCAGGGCATCCTCGGCTGGGTCTGTGATCTCGTCCGGATCAGCGGCTGCACCCTTGGCGCCGAGCACACCCTTCAGCGCCGTCGCCGAGTCACCGGTCTGGGACGAGTGCGCTTCATCGACGATCACCGCGTACGTCCGGTTCGGCAACTGCTCGACATGCCGGGTGACGAACGGGAACTTCTGCAACGTGGTGATGATCACCCGCGCCTGCTCCCCCGCCAATGCCTCTGCCAACTGGGCCGAGTTCTCGTCGATCCGGACCACCACACCGTGCACATGGTCGAACTGGTAGATCGTCTCCTGCAACTGCTTGTCCAGCACCTGGCGGTCGGTGATCACCACCACCTTGTCGAACACCTTGCGGTCCTCGGCGTCGTGCAGCGACGACAACCGATGCGCCAACCACGCAATCGTGTTGCTCTTGCCGCTGCCCGCCGAGTGCTGCACCAGATAGTCGCCACCCACACCACGCCCACGGGCATCCCCGGTCAAGGCCAACACCGCGTCCCACTGGTGGAACCGCGGGAAGATCACCATCGGCACGACCTTGGAGCCCTTCAGCGTCGGCTCGACGTGCACGAACCGGTTGAGCAGATCCAGCCACGCATCGCGCTGCCAGACCCGCTCCCACAGGTACGACGTGCGATGCCCATCCGGGTTCGGCGGATTGCCCGCGCCCATCTCGTAGCCGCGATCGAACGGCAAGAACCGCGTCGCCTTGCCCGCCAACCGGGTCGTCATCGCAACCCGCTCGGTGTCCACCGCGAAGTGCACCACCGCCCGCCGCAACAACCGGTTCCGTAGATCCCGGTCCACCCGGTACTGCTCCACCGCATCACCCAGCCCCTGACCGGTCAACGCGTTCTTCAACTCCGCCGTCGCCACCGGGATGCCGTTCACGAACAGACACAGATCCAACGTCTTGCCCGACTCCGGCTCATACGGCAACTGCCGCGTCACCGTCAACCGGTTCTTCCCGTACCGCTCCACCGACGCCGGCGTCAACCCCGAAGCCGGCCGGAAGTACGCCAACCGCAACGTCACCCCGAGATCGACCACCCCGCGCCGCAACACATCGACGGTCCCCCGCCGTTCCAGCTCCTTGTCCAACCGGTCAGCGAACCCGCGCTGCGCCTTGGTCACGTCGTTGCCGTACGCGCCCACCAACTGATGCCACGCCTCGGCTTGCGTCGCACCGATGAACACGAACAGCTCCGCCGTGTCCAACGCCCGCACGGCATCGAAATCCGGCTGCACCTGACCGACACCGACCTTGACCGCGTCATACCCGCCGTGCGAAGTGAGCCAGTCGCAGATGAACGACTCGAACGCCGCCTCATCCACCCCGCTCACGCCCCCACCCCCGGAATCTCCAACTCACCCGTCACAGCCGCCGTGATGAGCGCCTGCCGATGCTCCTGAAGGAGCGCGAGCTGAGACTGGAGTCGTTGCTGAAGCGTGTCGAGTACGGCCCAGTCCTGGCGGGTCCGCGCAACAATCTCGTGTTG
>JANXUX010000312.1 GCA_025351965.1 Actinomycetes bacterium
GGCCACGTGACCGGCGTGGGGCGGAGATGGATCTTGGTCTCGATCTCGTCGAGCAGTTCGAGCGGATCGAGCACTGGCCGGTCGAACTTGTTGAGGAACGTGATCACCGGCAGGTTGCGTGCCCGGCAGACCTCGAACAGCTTGAGCGTCTGCGGCTCGATGCCCTTGGCCGAGTCGAGCACCATCACGACGGCGTCGACCGCGGCGAGCACACGGTAGGTGTCCTCGCTGAAGTCACGGTGACCCGGCGTGTCGAGCAGGTTGATCTCGCAGCCGCGGTACTCGAACTGCATCACGGCCGAGGTGATCGAAATACCCCGCTTCTGCTCGAGCTCCATCCAGTCGCTGGTCGCGGCGCGCTGGCCACCCTTGCCCTTGACCGATCCGGCCTCGACGACGGCACCGGCGTACAACAGGAACTTCTCGGTCAGCGTGGTCTTGCCCGCGTCGGGATGGCTGATGATCGCGAACGTGCGGCGCTTGGCCGCCTCCTGCACCGGGGTACCGGTCACAACAACACCTCTCCATGGACGATGTCGATGATCTGTGCGGGCTCGTCGATGACCCAGCGTGCCCCGCAACGGTGCAGTTCGTCGCCGATGGCGTACCCCCACCGTACGCCGATGCAGTCGATCCCGTGCTCGGCCGCGCCCTCGACATCGTGATAGCGGTCGCCGATCATCACAGGCCGGGTCTCACCGAGCTGATCGAGGACGTAGCTGAGCACCGCGCTCTTGGTCGCACGCGTCATGTCGAACGTCGCCCCGCCGATGATCTCGAAACGCTCGGTATAGCCGAAGTGCTCGAGGATCCGGCGCGCCGTCGGCTCCGGCTTGGAGGTCGCGACTGCGAGTCGGTACCCCTGCGCAGCGAGCTGGTCGAGGACTGATTCGATCCCGGGATACACCGTGTTCTCGAACGCCCCGATCTCCCAGTAGCGCTCGCGGTACACCAGCATCAGGTGGGCGATCTCCTCCGGCGAGAAGCCTTCGGCGCGGAACGCCGTCTCGAACGGCGGTCCGATGAACCGGATCAGGTCCGGCGGCGGCGGGAACCCCGTCTGCGTGAAGGCATGGTCCAACGACGCGAGGATGCCCGGCGCTGAATCGGACAGGGTGCCGTCGAGATCGAAGATGACGGTGTCGAACGGGGAGCTCATTGCGCCCGACATCGTAAGGAGACATCCGACCCGTCCGACAATTCGCACGACGCTCCTCGGGCGGCCCCGTAGTGTCGGATCATGTACATCCGCCCGCTGCAGACCGACGACCTCGCCGCATGCGTCGTCCTCAACAACGACGCAATCCCGGCAGTGAGTGAAGCAGACGCTGCCAAGATGCAGTCACTGATCGCCGAGTCGCTGCTGTCGCTGGTCGCTGAGCACGACGGTGAGATCGTCGGCTTCTGCGTCAACTTCGGCCCCGGCGCCGAGTACCACAGCCCGAACTACCTCTGGTTCGTCGAGCGCTACCACGAGTTCGCCTACCTCGACCGCATCGTCGTCTCGCCGACCGCGCGCAACATGGGCATCGGTGCGGCGCTCTACGAAGCCGTGGAAGCGCACATCGTCGGCACCCCTTGGCTGCTCTGCGAGGTCAACCTCCGCCCCCGCAACGATGGCTCGCTGCGCTTCCATGCCCGGCTCGGTTTCGTCGCTGTCGGCCAGCAGGAGACGCCCTACGGCGTGCTCGTGAGCATGCTGGCCAAGGACCTGCGCGCCAACAGTGCTGGCGCGGCAGAGCCGGCGCTGGGCGCGCTGGCGACAAACGACATCGACGCGGACCTCATCGACGCGGACCACATCAGCTGAGATGCTCGAGGCGGCGCAGGATCTGTACGCGTTGGCGCCCGCCGAGTTCATTGCGGCACGCACCCAGCTCGCCAAGGAGCTGAAGGCAGCCGGACGTGCCGACGATGCTGCGATCGTCGCCAAGCTACGCAAGCCGCGGATGGCCGAGTGGGCCCTCAATCGCCTCGCCCGCGAGCAACGCGACGTCGTCGACCGCTTCGCCCTCGCCATCGCCGCGGCGCAGGCCGCCCAGTCCGCGGCCATCGGCGGCACCACGGGCGACATCCGTGAGGCCACCACCGAACTGCGCCAGGCGACCTCCGCCGCAGCCGACGCAGCGGTGCGTGGCCTGACCACCGACGGCGGCAACGGCGAGGCCCAACGCGACGACCTGACCACGATCCTGCGTGAGATGGTCGGTGCCGCCGACGCTACACCCTTGCTGGCCGGCGTCATCGGTTCCGAAGCGCTGGTCGCATCCGGCGAGTTCTTCCCCGGCGCCCCCGATCCCCCGATGCGCTCCCGACGCCCGAGCAGCACGGACGCAGATGCAGATGCAGATGCGGTCACTGGCGCCGCGCAGACGGCCGCCACGGCATCGACCGCCGCTGCATCGACGTCACGTGCGCCGACGTCGGCATCGTCGAAGTCGACCCCGTCGGCATCGTCGGCATCGTCGAGTACAGCGGTAGGCGCGAGGGCCGCCAAGGACTCCAGCGCCACCGATGGTCGGGTCGCGAGCACTGCCGCGGCCCGTCGAGCGATGGCGCGCGCCGAGAGGCATGGATTGCAGCAGGCGGTGACGGTGTCCGAGCGAGCGATCGTGGCGGCCCAAGCGAACTTCGACGCAGCGGCTGCGGAGCTGGCGCGACGGGCGTCCGGCCTCGAGGCCGCGCGGGCTGCTGCAACGGCGGCGGCCTCAGCGCTCGCGACGTTCGACGCGGAGCATGCACCGACGAGCTGAGCCCCTCGATCCGATGCACTGGCGGCTCGTCGTGAGCCGCCAGTCCCAGCTCGCCTCGGCGAGCATCGCACCGCTGATCCGTCGGTCGCGCGCACGTCGCGATCGGGTCCGTGCGGCCCGGACGATTGGACAGCGGCCCGTGACTCCGGCCGGCGCCATCACCGGAAAGCCGGGCGCGCCAGGACCCCACGAACGGCCGCCGAGTGGGCAGGAGCGCGTCAGGGCCTCATGCACGCACGCACCACTCCGCAGCTGGTCAATGGTGGATGCGTGGAGTGATCTCGGTGCCGTCGGGCCGGTAGTGGTGCCAGCCGGTTTCGTCGCGGATGACGGTGAATCTGCCGGTGTGTTTGGCCCGGTTGTGGTGCCCGCACATCGGTCCCCCATTCGATGGTTCCGTCTTGCCGGACAGCGATGTCCACGGGCTGAGGTGATCAACCTGGACGCGCCCGATCGGTTCGTCGCAGCCGGGCCAGCAACATCGCCGACCGGCCAACAGGACCGCTTCTCGTGCAGCACCGGTGAACAGGCGGGATTTGCGTCCCAAGTTGATCGTGACTCCGGTCTCGTCGATGATGCGTCGGCGGACCTGCCCGATCATCACTGCAACGGCAAGATCAGCCAGGCCGACGGGCGCACCGGAATCGGTCTCACACAACCGTGACCGCACCGATGGCGGCGGGTCGACGGGGTCGACATCGAAGAATGCGCGGATCGCCTGCTCGACATCCCACCACGTCGTGTGGATGATCACCAACGGCTCCCGCTCGCTGCTTTGCGTGGTTCCGGCTGCTTTGAGCAGGCAGGCGACGAGGGCGTCGTAGGCGCGTTGGGCTGCGGTGCGAGCCAACGGGAACTTGACCGCACCCTCGCCGTGCTCGGCCAGGCGTTGCGCGACATCAGCGTGGAACTCGGCGTCCGCGTGGGCTTGGAGGATCTCGCGAATCACATCACCTGTCAACGCGTCGCCTTCGGCGCGGAGCATGAACCCGGAACCCAACTGGGTGGTGCTCACCTTGCGATTCGCGCGTGACATCTCCTGATCCCGGTGCGCACCGTCGGGGTCGGCGAACGCCAACCACCGCTGACACGCCAAACGGAAATCGAACGCCGAACGCTCGCGAGCGACCCGCAACAGGGTTTCCTCCGACGGTGCCAACAGATCCTTGGCCCGAGGATTCGCATGCAACTCGGAGAACAACTGCACCTGATCAACACCGATCTCACCCACCAGATAGGCCGCCGCGACAGCGGGCAGCACGGCAAGGACGGCGGCGTGCTGGACGCGACGATCCGCGGAACGATGATGACAATTCACGACAGCTTGGGTCCAGCGGGCCACACTGCGGTGGCTGTCATCCCGGAACGACCCCGACGCCTTCACCTCCGTGATCACCGCAGCCTGCATCGCCTCCAGCCGGCGCTTCGCACGCTCCAACGCCAGATACATGTCATCCGGCCGACGGCACACCACCCGCAGATCAGACAGATCCGGCAATGCAAACAAACCATCAGCGTCCGACACGAAACCCGACGGATCAACCGCATCGATACTCACACACACCACCCCCACACGAACATCAACACACGACGCCACCACCCGAACGGGCACTGACCGGGGACCACCGAAGCAGTCGAAAATGATCGGGGAAGATCAACTGCATAGAACCGTATCACGAACATACGTTCGTAACAACCTGCAATGCACGAAACCTGTGTGGGGTCAGCGCACCAGGGTCAGGTGACGGCGGGCCACCGACATCGGCTCGACTGCGACCTCCGCATCCGTTGCCGCGATCGCATGCTCGACGAGTGGACGCGGGTTCGCTGGATGGTTGGCCCGACCGTCACGGCGGAGGCGCCGACGCTGGGCTTCGGTCATGCCGCCCCAGATGCCGTACTTCTGACGGGTCTCGAGCGCGTAGTCCAGGCACTGCCGACGTACCGGGCATGTCTGGCAGATCGACTTGGCGAGGGTGTTGTCGGTACCGTCACGAGGGAAAAACAGCTCGGGGTCAGCGCTGTCGCAGCGGGCGTCGCTGGACCAGGGGATGGAGGCGGTGTCGAAGGTGTGGTCGCTCATGCACTCACCATCGCAGAGGGGTGTGACAGCCATCCCCGAAGACATGAAACACCAGGTCAAGGCAGCATCGCGAGCCACGTGTGTCCCACCGGCAGCCACCGCAGCAGCATCTCCAGACCCGCGTCGGGCAGCAGCGGCATCACGTGAGCAGCGTCGACATCGTCCTTCGGCCGTCGGTCACGGCTCTTGAAGATCAGCTGCAGCTCCGGCGCCAGGTACGGCGTCTCGTCGGCGGACATGAGAACGGCCGAGGCCCACGGCACGCGCAGCCGGGGATCGCGACGGAACACCCACGCATCCGCATCGCCGTCGGCGACCGTCACGTCGAGGCACCACGGTGAGTCGACCGACCGTCGGCACCAGACGTTGTTCTCGTGTCGTTCGGCGGCCAGCACCGATCCGGACCACGGCGACAGCGCGCCCGCTGCAGCGACAGCCTGCGACCACCCGTCCAGCAGCGCATGGAGGACCGGCATGTCCGTCCGGCAGACCGACACGTCGATGTCGTCATGGGCTCGCCACGACCGGCCGGCGAACAGCTCGAGTGCGTGGCCGCCGGTCACCCACCAGCGGAACGGCGCACGCGCGAAGACGTGGCGCACATCACCCAGCGCCAAGGGCGCCCATGGGCCGAACGCAGTGTCCACGGATCCGAGAACCGACAGGCGGTCCTACGGTTGGACCGCTCGACTCCAGTAGGCGGTGGCTGCGGTGGCGACGATCTCGACGACGGTGTCGATCGGGAAGACGGTCGCGTCGAGGACGAGATGGTAGAGGCCGGCGTCGGCAGGATCCTTGTCGAACAGGCGGATGACGAACTTGGACCAGGCCTTGTCGGTATCAGCCTGGCGGGCGCGGGCCTCGGCCTCGGGCACCGCTTCGATCGCCATCGCTCGAGCGAGGCACCGCTCGGTGGCACCGGTCAGGCGGACGTGAAAGGCACCCGGCTTGCCGGCCAGTACGACCGCTGCCGCCCGACCGAGGATGACGCCACCGCTCGTGGCCATGATCTGGTTGACGCTGTCCTCGACCTGTCGGCGCAGCTGGCGCCGCGGGTCGGAGTCCGCCCCCGAGACGGGAAGTCCGAGCACCGACGTCAGGTTGGCGAGACTGGCGAGGATCCCGGCCGGCGGCGACTGGTTGCGCTCGGCTTGGGTCAGGCTCTCGACGATCGCGCCGGCGGCCTGACCGTCGGTGTCATGGATCAACCGGTCGAAGAACGGGAGCGCGAGACGCTCGGCGAGCTTCGGCGCAATGACGCTGCCGCCTGCCCCGTACGTGGCCGAAACAGTCACGACGCCCGTCGCAGAGCGGTTCACCGAGGTGCCGCTCGAATCACTGGTTGTTGACATGGTGCCCCCGGGCTGTCCGTGTTCCGATCTCGCGCAGACCATAGGCGCGCAGCACATGGTGCGCACCAGAACGCGTGCGCGCGGGCATCAGGGGGTGAGCGCTTTCAAGCGCGACACGGCTTCGTCGAGGACCTCGAACCGCTTGCAGAACGCGAAGCGCACGAGATGACGACCTCGACGCGGGTCGGTGTAGAAGACCTCGTTCGGCACGGCGACCACACCGCACCGATGAGGCAGGTCGCGGCAGAAGGCGTAGCCGTCCCCGTCGGCGCGCAACGGCCGGATGTCGACCGTGACGAAGTACGTACCACTCGGACGGAAGACCTCGAAGCCGGTGTCGGCCAGCCCGGCGCAGAGTCGGTCGCGCTTGGCCTGGAGATCGGCGGCGATCTCGGCGTAGAACGAATCGGGCAGGCGCAGACCGACGGCGATCGCCGGCTGGAACGGCCCGCTGTGCACATAGGTCAGGTACTGCTTCGCGGTGCGGACAGCGGTCACGAGCGCGGCAGGACCGACCACCCAACCGACCTTCCAACCCGTGGTGTTGAACGTCTTGCCGCCCGACGAGATGGTGATCGTGCGCTCGCGCATGCCGGGCAGGCTCGCCATCGGCACATGACCGAGGCCATCGAAGATCAGGTGCTCGTAGACCTCGTCGGTGACGACGAGCAGGTCGTGCTCGATCGCGAGATCCGCGATGGCCTGGACCTCGTCGCGGGTGAAGACCTTGCCCGTCGGGTTGTGCGGCGTGTTGAGCAGGATCATCCTCGTGCGTGGCGTGATCGCAGCGCGGACCTCGTCGATGTCGGCCTGGTACGCCGGCGGTCGGAGCGTCACCGGCTTGACGGTGGCTCCGGACATCGCCGCACAGGCGGCGTACATGTCGTACATCGGCTCGAACGTGACGACCTCGTCGCCGGTGTCGAGCAGCGCGATCATCACGCTCGCCAAGGCCTCGCTGGCGCCGGCCGTCGAGAGCACCTCCGTCGCCGGGTCGAACGTCATCCCGTAGAACCGCTGCTGGTGCTCGGCGATCGCCTCGCGCAACGCAGGCACGCCGATCAGCGGCGGGTACTGGTTCTGGCCGCCGTTGATCGCTGCAATGGCCGCGTCGAGCACCTCACGTGGACCGTCGGTATCAGGGAAACCCTGGCCGAGGTTGACCGAGTTGGTCGCGACGGCGAGCGCCGACATCTCACCGAAGATGGTGGTGCCCAGACCCTGGAGCTTGGCGGACAGGTATGGGGCCCGCTCCGACCGACTGGCTGACCGACTGGCTGACCGACTGGCTGACTGGCTGGCTGACTGGCTGGCTGACTGGCTCTGTGGCATCAGCGCAACGCTAGATCAGGTCAGGTGTTCGGGTCCGAACGAGTGCGGCAGCAGCTCGGCCAGCGTGAACGTGGCCCGCACGCCTGTCGCGTCGGCTGCGTAGATCGGCGCATCGAGCGGTGCGAACTCACGGATGCGCTGCCGGCAACCGCCACAGCACGTCCCCAACTGGTCGCCGTCACAGACCGTCAGCACGGCCACGATCTCGCGCTCGCCGGCCGCACACATCGCTGCGATGGCACCCGCCTCGGCACACGCACCCTGCGGATACGCAGCGTTCTCGACGTTGCATCCGGCGAAGATACGTCCGCTGGCCGTGAGCACGGCGGCACCGACCCGGTAGTTCGAGTACGGCGCATAGGCGTGCTGCTGTACGGCGAGTGCAGCGGCGAACAGTTCGTCGACTCGGTACATGGATGCCGACGCTACCGCGTGGCCTCGGCGACGAGCTGGGGGCCGAGGAAGCGCCTCGCCAGGTCGAGCGCGCCGACCGGTCCCTCGTGGATGCCGTCCGGACGGTAGTCGTGGTCGTCGTCCAATCCTTCCTGCTCGAACCAGGCGCGCAGATCGATCACTGTGACCCGGTCCGGATGCACCGCCGTCACCGTCGCCATCACGTGTTCGATCGCCGCATGTGCATCCGGGTCCATCGACGGTTGGACGCGGTCGGTCCAGTACGGATTGATCGCAGGCGGGCGGATCCAAGCGACGTGGGCGGTGGAGTTGTCGAGGATCAGGTTCTCGATCGCGAGGTAGTCCGGCAAGGCCCGGGTCAGGTACGCGTGGTCGACTGGGGTGAGCGCACCTTCGGCCTCGTCGAAGATCCGCGGCTCGACGTCGCGGATCGTCGTCATCAGCATCACGACGTCGGGGTGCAGCGTCGTCAGCACCTCCGGGAGTCTGACGTCGAGCACGTCTGCGCAATCAGCAGTGAACGTGGCCGCACCGTCGGTGGGCACGATCCCCTCGCGTACGAAGCCGCAACCGGCGATCGCAAGCACCGTCACCTTCGCCACGGCAGGGTTGTCGGCGGCCCACTGGACCAGTCCGGCGCCAGCGGCCTGAGCGGTCGAGTCACCGACGACGACGATGCGCACCGGACGACTCAGCGCCGGCAGCGGGGGCACGGTGATCGGGCCGACGGCGACGACCGACGAGTTCGTGGCCGGCACCGAGACGGTCGACTCGGGCGGCGCTGTCTTCGGCGCCGGTGTCGGTAACGGTGTCGTCTCCCGTGTCGTCTCCCGTGTCGTCGACGGCGGTGTCGTCGGCGGTGTCGTCGGCGGAGCGGTCACGAGCGCGCCGACGGCGGCATCGTCGGGGATGGCCGCTGCGGCGACCGCTGTGGCGTCGGCGGTCCAGTAGGTCGGGTTGCGCGTCGGAACGGCCCCGATGACCAAGGCCGTGAGACCGATCGCCACGGCGGCATGCATCAGGGTTCGCGCACCCGTCCATGTCGCGTGGCGGACCGGGCGCTCGATCAACCAGTACGACGCGAGCGCGATGGCCGCAGTCACCGCCAGTCGCACCAGCAACAGCAGCACGCCGTCTTGCCCGACGCGAGCCGGCGACATGAACACGAAGACCGGGAAATGGAAGAGATAGACGCCGTAGCTGATGGCACCGAGGGCCACGAGCGGTCGCCACGACAGCACCGTCGTCGCGATGCCTGGCTGCTGCAGACCGAGCAGCAGGCCGGCGCTGGCGATTGCGAGCAGCGGGAAGGCCCCGTGGTAGGCCGGGCCACCGGCAGCCGGGAGCAGGACGGCGATGAGCGCGACTGCGGTGAGGAAGACCGGTGCCATCCATCGCTGCGGCGCGATCCGCCCCTCGCGCAGGGCGACGGCGAGCAACGCCCCGATGAGGATCTCACCGGCGCGCGCCGGCGTCGCCCAGTACGCCGCGTCGCGCCCCCACACACCGGCGATCACCGGAGCGGCCGCGCCGAACGCGACAGTGAGCACGAGCAGGATGCGGGTCAGGCTCCAGCCGCGACGCCGGGCGAAGCGGGCGAGGCCCCAGAAGCACAGCGGCCACAACCAGTAGAACTGCTCCTCGATCGCCAGCGACCAGTAGTGGTCGAGCGGGGACAGCAGCCCGGCGGACTTGCTCTGCAGATCGGTGTAGCTGCCGCCTCCTGCCAGCTGGGACCAGTTGGCGATCTGGAACAGCGCACCCAACGCGTCGCGGCGCACGTGCAGGGCGCCACGCCACACGTCCCGCGTTGCCATGATCGCCACCACTGCGAGGCACAGCGTGCTCGCCGGCAGCAGCCGCTTGGCGCGTCGGGTGTAGAACGAAACCGGCGCGATGCGGTTCGTCCGGTCGAACTCACGCACCAGCAGCGACGTGATCAGGAACCCGGAGAGGGTGAAGAACACGGACACGCCGAAGTAGCCGCCGTGCATCCAGGACACGCCGCCGTGGAACAGCAGCACCATCACGACGGCGAGCGCGCGCAAGCCGTCCAACGCCGGCTGGTGCTGCAGCCGCGAACCGCCGTTCCCGCCCACGCCGGCGGACCCTAGTGCAGGTCAGTCAAGGTCGGTACCGAGGATGCTGATGAAGCTGACCATCTCGCCCGGATATCCGCCGAGGTTGTGGGTCAGGGCCAGGTTGCGTTTGCCGTAGGTGCTGATCCGGCGCTCCTCGGGGAGCTCTCCGCGCAATTGCAGCCAGGCCTCGTACATCATTCGCAGTCCGCTGGCGCCGGTCGGGTGACCGAAGCTCTTCAACCCACCGTCGGAGTTGACCGGGAGATCGCCGTCGAGGTCGAACGCTCCCGCCTCGATCTCCTTCCAGGCCGTGCCCCGCTCGCTGAACCCGAGGTCCTCCATCAGGACCAGCTCGGTCGGTGTGAAGCAGTCGTGCACCTCGGCCATCGCCAATTCGGTGCGCGGATCGGTGATGCCGGCCTGGGCGTAGGCGTCCTGGGCGCAGGCGACGATCTCGGGGAACGTCGTGTAGTCGTACGACGGGTCCATCAGACCGCCACCGTTGCCGGCGACCATGCTCAACGCCTTGATGTACAGCGGCTTGTCCGTGTACCGATGGGCGTCCTCGGCACGGACCACGATCGCGGCGGCAGCTCCGTCGGCAACACCGGCGCAGTCGAACACGGACAGATCGCCGGCGACGGCCGGCATCGCCAGCAGTTGCTCGACGCTCATCTCCTTGCGGAACTGGGCGAGCGGGTTCTTGGCGCCGTTCTTGTGGTTCTTGGAGGCGATTCGGGCGAGCACGCGCTTGAGTTCGGAGCGGTCCACGCCGTACTTCTGCGCGTACGCCGGCGCGACCATCGAGAACATCGCCGCTGCGGTCAACGTGCGCGAGGTGCCGTCGTTCGGGACGGGGAAGGCGTTGAGGCCCTGCATCCCACTGTCCTTGACCTTCTCGGCGCCGATCGCCATGGCCGTGTCGTATGCGCCGCTGGCAACCGCGTACGCGGCCTGGCGCAGCGCCTCGGAACCCGTGGCGCAGTAGTTCTCGACGCGTGTGACGGGCTTGCCCTCGAGCTTGAGCGGACGGGCCAGGGCGATGCCGCTCATTGCGGACTGGGCCGTCCCGAACCAGTACGCGTCGACGTCGGGCTTGGGGATCCCAGCCGATGCGTACGCCTGGTCACTGGCCTGGATGAGCAGGTCGTCGAGGCCCTTGTCCCAGTGCTCGGTGAACCGTGTGCAGCCCATGCCGATGATCGCTACCCGGTTCTTGATTCCGTGGGATGCCATGTCAGCCAGCCTCTCCTGCAGTTGCGGGTACCTGCTCGCCCCGGATCGGACGGGCCTTCCAGAAGTAGTTGTGCACTCCATCGGCAGTGAACAGCTTGCGGAACGTCATTTCCACTCGCCCACCGATCTCGACCTCTGCGTCATCGACGTCGGTCAGCTCGATCGGGAGACGACCGCCACCGTCGAAGTCGACGACCGCGAAGACCACGGGCGGGTTCAGCGAGTACGACAGCTTGTCGATCGTGTAGGTGGCGATGGTGCCGATCGTCTCGGCCATCGCCCGGCGTGCGGTGTCGATCTGGGCCGGTGGCATGTGCACCTCACCTGTGCTGTCGACCGACCCGACGAAGCCGAACTTCCAGTCACGCGATCGGCCCGATGCCGTCGCCGACGGCCGTGGAGGCTCGGGCCGACGCGGCGGCTCGACGGTCAGCATGCCGCGCCAGCCGAGATACTTGCCGTAGGTGATGGTGCCGCCGGCGTCGACCTGGGCGGCGACGGTGCGGCGCGGCGTGTAGGCGGCGAGCGCGGCAGTGGTGCGGAACACGAAGACCTCGACACCGTCGGCGAGCACCACGAGGGCGATCGTCTGGTCAGGGGTCGACTGCTCGAGCGCGGAGGCCAGCAGGAACGCCGGTTGAGCGGCACCGGGGTTGCCGATCTTTGTGGTCAACGAATCGACCAGCGCGGTCGACGATGCGCCGAGTGAACGGCCGACGCTGGTGTTGGCACGGTCGTGGGTGCCGGTGATCACGACGTGATCGACCGCCACGGCCTCGACGCCCGCTTCGGCCAGCGCGGCCTTCCACGCGAGCGGGGCGAGGGCGGCGTAGCGGGTCTCGCCGAAGCGCTCCTCCCACAGCTTGGAGCGGTTGTCGCCGGGCGTTCGCCAGCGATCGAGGAACTCCTCGGTGGCGACGCCGTGGCCGATCAGTTCGGCGAGCAACGGACCGTCGGTGTCGCTGCCGACGAGCAGCGCGGCCGCGGCGTCGCCACCGTTGGACTCGTCACCCGAGCCGGGCAGGCCTCCACGGAGATCGCTGGAGACTGCAAGCGTGATGCCGGTTCCCGACAGCCCGGCGCGCAGTGCGCCGATGGACGACTTCACCGAGCCGAGCGCGTCGTACGCCCCCACCTCGGTGCCGAGCCGCAGTGCAGCGTGAACCGTCGTTGCGTTGGTCTTGTCGAGGTACGGGATCGCGACGGTGCTGAACCAGATCGTCGACGGCGACAGACCGCTACTGGCGACAGCCCCACGAGCCGCCTCGACGCCCATCGAGGTCGCGTCCTCGTCGAAGGAGGCCACCGAACGGGTGCCCTTGCCACCGCCCGTACCGGCGACCGGAGCGATCGTCGTGCGATCGAGTCGTCGATACGGCAGGTGCGTGCCCCAACCGAGAATGCCCTTCATTCGCCTTGCCCCTCTCGACGCCGCTGTGCTGCGGCGATCTGACGCTGCGTCAGATTACGGCGACGAGGGCGCGTATCGGCATTCCTGCGGTCGAGGTCGCGGGCACTGTCGCGCGGCCGAGGGATGGAGCCTGCCCGGGGGTCGCCGTTATAGTCCCACTCCCATGGACCAACATAACGGTGCGTCAGAAACGGATTCCGGCGCCTTCGAGGGCAGTCTGCGGTCCACCACGATCCCCTCGATCATCGATCGCGCCGTGCAGCTCTTCGGTGATCGCGAGGGCCTCGTCGACGGCGTCGGCGACGGCGCCGTCCGGCTGACGTTCGCCCAGTTGTCCGACGAGATCGACACCGCCGCCAAGGCCTGTGTCGCAGCCGGCATCGCCCCCGGCGACCGGGTCTGCATCTGGGGCCCGAACGGCCTGCGCTGGCTCCTGGCGGCGCTCGGCGCGTACAGCGTCGGTGCCGTCCTGGTGCCGCTGAACACGCGCTTCAAGGGTCAAGAAGCCGCCTACGTCCTGCGTAACGCCGGCGTGAGGATGCTGTTCACCGTCACCGACTTCCTCGACACGAACTACCCGTCGCTGCTCGCCGGCGACAACGCCGTCGACACGCTCGAGCGCATCGTCGTCATGTCCGGTGACGTGCCCGACGGTTGCACAGCGTGGGACGACTTCATCGCTGCCGGGGCGGGCGTCGAGATCGCCGAGGTCCGCACCCGCAGCGCAAGCGTTCAGCCCGACGACATCAGCGACATCATGTTCACGAGCGGCACGACCGGAAAACCGAAGGGCGCGATGATCCGCCACGGTGCATCGGTGCGCGGGTTCGATGCGTGGGCCACGGTGGTCGGGTTGCGGCCGGGTGACCGGTACCTGATCGTCAACCCGTTCTTCCACACGTTCGGCCTCAAGGCAGGCATCGTCGCCAGCCTGATCAAGGGCGCAACGATCATCCCCCAACCCGTGTTCGACGTACCGGCCGTGATGGCGCGGATCCCCCAGGAGCGGATCTCGATGCTGCCCGGGCCGCCCTCGATCTATCAGACGATCCTCGATCACCCGCGCCGCGCCGAGTTCGACCTCTCGTCCTTGCGCCTTGCGGTCACCGGCGCGGCACCGGTGTCGGTGGAGCTGGTGCGGCGGATGAAGGAGGACCTCCAGTTCGAGACGGTCGTGACCGGCTACGGCCTCACCGAGACCACAGGCATCGTGACGATGTGCCGTCACGACGACCCGGACGAGACGATCGCGTACACCTCCGGTCGGGCGATCCCCGACGTCGAGGTGCGCGTCGTCGACGACGAGGGCAACGACGTCGAAGTCGGCCAGCCCGGCGAGATCTGGGCCCGCGGCTACAACGTGATGGCCGGCTACTTCGGCAACCCCGAGGCGACCGCGGAGGCGATCAACAGCGACGGCTGGCTGGCCACAGGCGACATCGCCGTGCAGGACGCGGAGGGCAACGTGAGCATTACCGACCGCAAGAAGGACATGTTCATCATGGGCGGGTTCAACGCCTACCCGGCCGAGATCGAGAACGCCCTCGCCGGCTATCCGGGGGTCAGCCAGGTCGCCGTCATCGGCGTGCCGGACCACCGCATGGGCGAGGTCGGCAAGGCCTTCATCGTGGCTCGTCCCGGCGCCACCGTCGTCGCCGCCGAAGTCATCGCGTGGAGCAAGGCCAACATGGCCAACTACAAGGTCCCCCGCTTCGTCGAGGTGGTCGGCTCGCTGCCCATGAACGCAAGCGGCAAGGTCCTCAAAGGTGACCTTCGCGCTCGCGACAACGACTGACACTGCGGCAGCTCAGCTCAGCCGCGCTCGAGGTGCACATCCAAGCTGTCGTTGAGCGCATCGCCGAGCAGGATGAACCCGGCGATCGCAGCGACGAGGAACAGCCCCGGGAACAGCAGGAGGAACGGCGAGTTGGCGTAGACGCTCTGGGCGTCGTCGATCATCACACCCCAGGAGACCGACGGCACCTGCAATCCGATTCCCAGGTACGACAGCGTCGATTCGGCGCCGATCAGGAGTCCGACGAGCGGCGTGGCGAATGCGATCACCGCCGGCAGGGCGTTCGGTAGCACGTGCCTGGTGACGATGCGGTAGTTCGAGGCACCGAGCGCGCGCGCTGCCTCGACATAGGGGAGTTGGACGATCGTTCGAGTCACGCTCCTGGCGATGCGCGCTGGGCCCGGCCACAACTGGGCCGCGAGTGTCACGATGATCTGCGTCGGGGTCCGGCGGCCGTCGACGAGCACGCTCAGCAACAGGATCGAGCCGACCACGAGCGGGATGCCGAGCGTGACATCCGCGAATCGTCGAACGATTGCGTCGATCCACCCACCCCGCCATCCAGCGATCAGACCGAGCACGGTCCCGATGACCGTGGTCAGCAGTGCAGCACCGAGACCGATCTGCAACGACGTCCGTGCACCGTGGACGACGCGCGCGAATTCGTCACAGCCCTGGGAGTCCGTGCCGAACCAATGATCGCCGGACGGCGCCATCCGGTCCTGGTAGCTGCCATCCGATGCGCGCAACGAACACTCCAGCGGATCACTGGACGCCGGCGAGAGCGAGGCCACCACGCCAGGGGCGATCGCGAAGACACCGACCACGCCGAGCAAGACGCACGCGATGCGGAAGCCGGCGTGCCGGGCCAGACGGCCCACCCATGTGCGGCGCGAGGCAGCGCCCGTCACTCGACACCCCGTAGGCGGGGATCGAGTGCGAGGGCGGCGACATCGGCGAGCAGATCGACGAGCAGGTATGTCGCGATGACCGCCATCGTGAATCCGATGATCAATGCGTTGTCGCGCTGGCTCACCGCTCGGGCGACCACCCCTCCTACGCCGGGGAGATTGAAGATCCGCTCGACGACGATGGAACCGCTCGCGAGCGCTCCGATCTCCAGTCCGATGAACGCGACGAACGGCACCAACGAGTTGCGCACGATGTGCCGCCGAGTCACCGCACTCTCGCTGAGCCCCTTCGCACGCGCAGTGATCACGTGTTGCTCACTCTGATGGGCGAGCGTCTGGGAGCGCATCAGACGAGTCGCGATCGCGTATCCCGTGACAGCGAGGGTGCAGGCCGGGAGCAGGTAGCTGAGGTTGCTCGATGTGCCCGCCACCGGCAGGAGCTTCCAACGCACGCCGAAGAAGTCCTGGACGACGGCTCCGACGACGAACGTCGGCACGGCGAGCGCGAGGACACACGTGGCCAGCACTCCGTTGTCGAGACGACTGCCGCGACGTCCAGCCGTGATGGCACCGAGCGTCGCACCGATCGCGATCTCGATCACCAGCGTGAGCGCGAGCAACTTGACGGTCACGGGTAGGGCGTCGAGCAGGATGTCGGTCACAGGTCGACGCGACGCGTAGGACTGACCGAGGTCACCGCGCAGGAGACCGCCCATCCAACGCAGGTACTGCTCCGGGAGCGGATCGTCGAGGTGATACCGCAGACGAATCGCGCGAAGCGTGTCTTCGGGTACCTGACGCCTCCCGGCGATCACCCGCGCCGGATCACCGGGCAGCCCGAACGCAGCTCCGAACACGACCACGGTCGCCATCACGAACGTTGCGGCGGCTCCGCAGAGCCGCCGCACGATCAGATTGAACACATCGGTCCGCTAGCCCTTCACGCCGATCAGTTCGAGACGCCACAGTGCACCTGGGTCCACCATGACGTTGCTCATTGCCTCGCTCACCACACCGATGTCCTTGCCGAACGTTCCTGGGATCAGTGGCAGATCCTTCTCGACGATCGCCTGGGCCTGGGTCAGGAACGGCAGTCCGGCCCCCTCGTCAGGAGCAGTACGGGCCTGCTCCAGCAACGCATCGAAGTCGGGGTTGGCGTACCCGAAGTTGTTGACGTCCGACGTCGACTCGAACAGCGGTGACAAGAAGCTGTACATCGACGGGTAGTCCCAGACCCAGCCGAGCTCGAACGGCCCGACCGGCTTGCCGGCAGCCGTCTCTTCGATGTACTGGGCGAACTCGAAGCTGCGCACCTCGACGTCGAGGCCGAAGAGCTCGCGCCACGAGTTGATGACCGGTTCGAGGCCGGCTTGGCCGTCGTCGGAAATGTCGTAGAGCACGATGGAATTCCCGGGGATTCCACCGGCGGACTCGTAGAGCGCCTTGGCGCGCTCGGGATCGTAGGTACAGGCGTCACACACCGTCGTCAACGCACCGGGCACGTTCGAGGGCACAACGCCCGAGGCCGGTAGGAGGGTGCTGCTGAAGATGCGCTCGGCGATTGCTTCGCGGTCGACGGCGAGGCTCAGCGCACGACGAATGTCCGGGTTGTCGAACGGAGCGACGTTCGTCGGGAAGCCGATGTAGTTGAGCGCGCCGGTGGGTGTGAGGAGCAGCCGATCGCCATAGGTCTCCATCGCGTCCTTGATCTCCTCCGGTGGCAGACCGCGAGCGATGTCGAGTTCGCCGGCTTGGAAGTCTCGATAGGCGGTCGCAATCTCGGAGTAGATGCGGAACTCGATGGAATCGGTGACGCCGGCGGTTCCGGCGTACGTGTCGCTCCTCTCGACAGTGATCCCGACGTTGTGCTCCCACGGTCCCGACATCTTGTAGGGACCGTTACCGATCGGCTCCTCGGCGAAGGCTGCTGCCTTGGCCTCGGTGTCGACGTAGTCGGCGGCGACCGGTGAGAACATCTGGTAGGTCAGCACCTTCGGGAGCAGCGCGAACGGCGCCTCCGTCTCGATCGTCAGCGTGTGATCATCGACTGCGGTCACGCCCGCAACCGGCTCATCGCCGATCGCTCCGCTCGGCTCCGCTCCGCTGACGTCGGCCCAGCCCTTGATCGGTAGACCCTGGTACGAGGCCGGTGCGGCGAAGTCCGGATCTGCCGCTCGAGCGAACGCAAAGGCGAAGTCATCGGCAACGACGGGGCGCCCATCGGAGAAGACCGCGTCGGGCGAGAGGTTGAAGGTCCACGTCAGACCGTCATCGCCGACCGCCCAGTCCGTCGCCACGCCCGGAACCACCGCGAGCTTGGGATCGAGCGAGACGAGAGTCTGGAAGAGAAGCCGGATGACCTGCGCGCCCTCGACTTCTTGGGAGAGCCCGGGATCGATGGCGGCCGGCTCACTGATGCTGACGGAGAAGCTCGAAACGTCATTGCTCGGAGCCCCGGCACTGGCGGCCGTCGTCTCCTCGGATGTCGCGCCGCTGTCCGCACTGCTGGTCTCGGTAGCGCTGGTGTCCGCCGGCGCGTTCGAATCGGATGACGCCGCCGAGCTGGCGGTCGAGGCAGGCGTCGAACTGTCCGAGGACGAATCGTCACTCGAACAGGATGCAGCGACGACCAGCAGAGGGATCGCAAGTGCGAGGCGAACATGGCGTTGCATGGGAGCTCCTGTGATGTGGTTGGTCTTCGGTTCATCGCTGCGAGTTCGCGATGCCAGTCGCGGAGATCACAGAAATCTCGGCCGCCTACAGTCAGATCGACCCGGCGAGGTTTTCGATCTCCCGGCGATTGCTTCGCGGAGCTTGCAGCGATGGACAGACGATGACGGAAAGCGGGAAGGAACGACACGCGCGTGACGACACCTCGTTCATCGCGTTCTACGACGTCGCCGTCGGCGAGATCTTTCGGTACTTCAACCGCGCCACGGCAGGTGACCGGGCACTCGCCGAGGACTTGACCCAGGAGACGTTCATGGCCGCCGTCAAGGCGTACAGGAACGGCCAGAGTGACGCCTTCACGATGCCGTGGATCATCACGGTGGCGCGCAACAAGCTCATCGATCACTATCGCAAGCGGTCCCGCGAGGATCGCAAGCTCACGTTGGTCCAGAGCTCGAAGCCGGTCGAGGACTTCACGATCAGCCTGCAGGATCTGAGCACATCGGAAGGGCTCGAATTGCTTCGGATGGTCCCCGAACGGCACCGCTTGATCCTCGTGCTGCGTTATATCAACGACCTCCCGGTCGCGGACATCGCCCGGCTCATCGGTCGTAACCTGGGCGCGACCCAGTCCTTGTTGGTCAGGGCCCGCCAGTCACTCGAGCAGACGTTGTCGGAGGTGCGAGATGCGTGACGCGATCACCGATCTCTTCCTCCGGATCGACGACGGCCCGAGCGAGGGCTTCGTCGACGAACTCCGTCGAAGGGCCCTCGCCGAGTTGACGGACGGCGGCACCGGGTGGGCGACTGTCCCGATCACCGCTGACCGACCAGACGAGCTGAGCGTCACGACCACAGTGGTCGTCCGACCGGTTTCCGATGCACCGGATAGGCGGGGCAGGCGTCGCCGCCGTGTCATCGTGCTGGTTGCCGCTGCACTCGCCGCCGCGGCCATCATCATCCCCGTCCTGCGCACCGACTCGCGTCCCGAGATCGATGTCATCGACGACCTCACCACCACCACAAACATCCCGGCGCCGACGGTTCCACCGACAGTGGCGCAGACATCGACGGTCGTTGCGGCCCCCGTGACCGGCTTCTCACGCCAGTTCTCGGGAGACGTGACGACAGCCGGCGGGCAGACGTTCCACGTCGTTGCCGACGTCTCCCTGCCATCGCCGATCTCGACCGAGACGGAGCTACTGAATCGAAATGATCTGTTGCTGGCGCCGAAGGTGAACATCGTCGTGACGTCTCCGAATGACCCCACGGCATCGGTGTCGGAGGCGTACGCGCAGATCTATTTCGAGAGCGACTTCACCGACTGCGTGCTGAATGCCGGCGCTGTGCAGTGCGATCCGTTCCTGCTCAGCCAACGCGTGGCTGCCGTGACGCCAACCGAAGTCGGCAACGGACTCACGTTCCCATCTCCGGACACCCCGAGTGCCGTGGGCAAGATCCGGGTTTCGGCGAACGCCGTCGCCTTCACGCGCAGCAGGCTCGACCAGGGCGGGTTGGTGCACGGCATCGCGATCGTCGTCGATGCCAGCCCGGCCGATCGACCTGCTTCGCAAATCGCCTCGATCGGCTTCAGTGCGAAGGGTGAGCAGGTCCTCACCTGCGCGAACCTGCCCGAGAGGTGCCCGACCGGAACCTCCCCATTGACCGGCGGCAGAACGATCTCGACAAGTGGGCCCCTCTCCGAGCCGCTGCCGCAGGGGCAGTTCCCTGCTGGAACGTTCGACGTGTCCGAGCAGGCTGTCGGCTTCTCGATCACGACGGCGGGCACCTGGTTCGTCGACTCCCTGGTCCAGAACCAGGCAGTCCTCACCCGCGGCGTCGTCGACGAGAGCCAGTTGATCGTCCTCAACACCTACGAACCCGATGACGAGATCAACACCGCTGCCGAGGCAATCGCCAACATCTGCCCCACAGGAACGATCGACTTCGGGCCCGCTGTGCAGACAACCCTGCTCGGAGTGGCGGCGGTGCAGGTCGAGGGTCCGGTGCTCGACACGTGCCCACGACTGGGCACGCTCCATGGTGCACTCGGCGACGTGAACAGCCAACTTGCGATCGGGACGGACTACACCGTCCGGATCCGTGCCGTCGACGTCGACGGCAAGGTCGTCGTCATGCTCGGCATCAGCCCGACATCCGAGTGGCCTGCGTTCTCCGCCGAGCTCGATGCCACCACCCTGCAGCGGACCTCGTGACCACGCACGAGGTGGTCGTTGACGGATGTGGGTGTCAGCGACCCAGGGCTTCGGCTTCGGCGCCGATCGTCGTGCTATCGCCGTGGCCGGTGTGCACGATGGTGCTCGGCGGGAGAGCGAACAGTCGGGTGCGGATGCTGTTGACGATCGTGTCGTAGTCGCTGTAGCTGCGTCCGGTCGCGCCGGGGCCGCCGCAGAACAGGGTGTCGCCGCTGAACAGCACGTCGCTGCCGTCCGCGCCGGCGCCGACCCCAGAACCAGAGACGAGGTGGAAGCAGCAGCAGCCCGGGGCGTGGCCGGGCGTGTGCAAGACGCCGAGCTCATTGCCGCCGGCGGTCAGTGACTGACCATCGGCCAGGGTGCCGTCCGGCTCGATGTCGGGGTAGACGACGTGCCACAGCATCAGGTCAGCCGGGTGCAGCAGGATCGGCGCATCGACGATGTCCTGCAGCGCCATCGCGGCGTTGATGTGATCATTGTGACCGTGGGTGAGCGCAATCGCCTTGACCCGCCGGCCGTTCACCGCCGCTGCGATCGGGGCGGCGTCGTGGGCGGCGTCGATGACGATCACCTCTCGGTCGTCGCCGACGATCCAGATGTTGTTGGTGACCTCCCACTCACCGCCGTCGAGGGCGAAGATGCCGGTGGTGTTGACGAGTTCGATCACAGGACCAGCCTCACAGGACCACGACGCTGCGCAGCACTTCGCCGCGCTCCATCTTGTGGAACGCCTCCTCGATGTCGCCGAGGCCGATGGTCTCGCTGACGAAGTCCTCGAGCGGGAGGCGTCCCTGTAGGTGCAGTTCGACGAGCAGCGGGAAGTCGCGGCTCGGCAGGCAGTCGCCGTACCAGCTCGGCTTGAGCTGACCGCCACGGCCGAAGAAGTCGATCATCGGGATGTCGGGCATCGTCATCGTGGGTGTCGGCACGCCGACCTGGACGACGGTGCCGGCGAGGTCACGGGCGTAGAACGCCTGGCGGAGCACCTCGGGGTGGCCGACGGCCTCGATGCAGACGTCGGCGCCATTGCCACCGGTGGCAGCTTGGATCGCCACGATCGCGTCCTCCTTGGACCCGTTGACCAGGTGGGTGGCGCCGAACTGCTTGGCCCACTCGAGCTTGCGGTCGTCGAGGTCCACGGCGATGATCGTCGTCGCGCCGGCGAGCTTGGCCCCGGCGATGGCTGCGTTGCCGACGCCGCCACAACCGAAGACCGCAACGCTGTCGCCGCGATGGACCTCGCCGGTGAGCATCGAGGCACCGATGCCCGCCATCACCCCGCAGCCGAGCAGTCCGGCGACCTCGGGCTTGGCGGCCGGGTTCACCGGCGTGCACTGGCCGGCGGCCACGAGCGTCTTCTCGGCGAACGCGCCGATCCCGAGCGCCGCGGACAGCGGCGTGCCGTCCTCCAGCGTCATTTTCTGGGTCGCGTTGAACGTGTTGAAGCACAGGTGTGGCTTGCCCTTCAGGCACGAGCGGCACGTTCCGCAGACGGCACGCCAATTGAGGACGACGAAGTCACCGGGCTTCACGTTGACGACATCCGAGCCGACCGCCTCGACGATGCCGGCGGCCTCATGACCGAGCAGGAACGGGAACTCGTCGTTGATCCCGCCCTCGCGGTAATGCAGGTCGGTGTGGCAGACACCGCAGGCCTGGACCTTGACGAGCGCCTCGCCCGGACCCGGGTCCGGCACCAGGATCGTGGTCAGCTCGACCGGCAGGCCCTTGCCCCTCGCGACGACGCCCTGAACTGAATGTGCCATGTGGATCGAACTCCCGAATCGGTGAAGAACAGCGAGCGAGAGGTTACTTGTCGAAGGCGATGACCCGCTCGACGAGCCGGGATGGATCGAGACGGTGGCCGTAGTGCCCGAACTCGACAGCGGGTCCGCCATCGACGGGCACGACCCAGGACTCGACCAACGCGTGTGGGACCAGGGCGCGCAGCCAGTCCGCGTAGCCGGGACCGTTGTCGATGAACTCGAGCGAGAGGTACGGGGTGGTGATGTCTGCTGTGATCTGCGCCATCAGCGCATCGAGCTCGGCGACGGTCGAGGAGAACACCTGATCCCACACCCCGAGGACGACCTCCTGACGTTGCCGACGGAGACCGATGATCTCGGCCTTGAGCGCAGCGTGTTCCGGCTCGGCCAGCACCGGGCCGTCGAGTCCGTCGAACACGGCCTGGATCACGCTCGGGAACGACGCCGGATCGCGCAGGAGCGACTCGACCTGCTGGAGCGCGACCTGGAACCCGCTCAGGTGCAGCGACTGGTCGAGGTTGATGGTGCCGCGGACCGGCGCTGTCGCGGCGTAGGCGGTGACGACGATGCCGCCCAACGAGTGGCCGATGACCAGCGGGTCGTCGATGCCGACGGCAGCGACGACGGCTTCGACGTCACGCACCATGGTGGTCGAGCCGTAGTCGTCGGCGTCACCGGACTCGCCCATGCCGCGTAGGTCCAGCGTCGTGACCCGGTACCGCTCGGCGAGCATCCCCGTGATCGGACCCCACGTGGCCGATCGATCCGTCAACCCGTGGACCAGGACGACATCGGGTCCGGCACCGACGGTCGAGTGATGGATGGCCACTCCGTCGGATGTGATGGTGGTCGGCATACGGAGCCCTTTCGACGATTCCCGAACCATACTGTCGGCCATGTCCGTGCTCGATGCCATCCCCGCTCCGTCGTCGCGACGGCTCGCGGCGAAGGTCACCAACGACGCGATCCGTCAGATCCGCGGCGGGCATCCGTGGGTGTTCGACGGATCGATCGTCTCGGTGGCGGGCGGGTCGGGTTCAGGCGGCTCCGGTTCAGGCGGCTCGGGTGCGGGTGGCGGCGCTGCCGGTGATCTGGCCGTCGTCTTCGACAACGACCGCCAGTTCGTTGCGATCGGCCTCTACGACCCGACGTCTCCGATCCGTATCCGGATCCTGCACCAGGGCAAGCCGACGACCATCGACGGGGCCTGGTGGTCGACCAAGATCGCCGCTGCGATCGAGCGCCGCAAGCCGGTGCTGTCGGCCGGCGACACGACGGGCTACCGCGTGATCCACGGCGAGAACGACGGCCTGTCCGGTCTCGTCCTCGACCGCTACGCCGACACCTATGTCCTCAAGCTGTACACCGCAGCGTGGCTCCCGTATCTGCAGACACTGCTGCCGATTCTCGAGGAGCAGCTGCACCCGACGACGATCGTCGTCCGGTTCAGCCGTGACGTCGCCGGCCAGCAGCTGTTCGGACTGCGCGAGGGCGCTGCGCTCATCGGCGAGGCCCCGACCGAGCCGGTGCTGTTCCGCGAGCACGGGCTGACGTTCGAGTCCGACGTGCTGCACGGCCAAAAGACCGGCCACTTCCTCGACCAGCGCGACAACCGGTCCAAGGTGCGCCCACTCGCCAAGGGCGGCCGCGTGCTCGACCTGTTCTCGTGCACCGGCGGGTTCAGCGTGTCGGCTGCGGCCGGTGGAGCGGCGTCGGTACACAGCGTCGACCTGTCGTCGGCGGCGTTGGAGACGGCGACGCGCAACATGCAGCACAACGCGTTCATCAAGAACATCCAGCAGTGCAAGCACACCACCCAGGCCGCTGACGCATTCGAGGTCATGCAGACGTACGGCAAGCAGGAGCGCAAGTTCGACATGGTGATCGTCGATCCGCCGTCATTCGCGCGCAAGAACGCCGACCACGACCGTGCTCTGCACGCCTACCGGCGCCTGACCCGCCTCGCCCTCGATCTCGTCGTCGACGGCGGCATCCTCGTCCAGTCGTCGTGCTCGAGCCGGGTGACGACCGACGAGTTCTACGACGGCGTCCACGCCGCAGCCGCCAGCACCGACCACCGGATCAGCGAGATGCTGCGCACCGGCCACGCTGCCGACCACCCGATCGGCTTCGCCGAGGGTGCGTACCTGAAGACGATCTTCGTGCGCGTCCACGACCGCCCGATCAACCGCCACCTCTGATCCACGGAGAGCCCCTCACCCGCTCGTTCATGTCACCGCACATCATCAACGTTGATGATGTGCGGTGACATGAACGTGGGGAATCTGGGCGCCGTGGGAACCGGAGCGCGTCGGGGGGCGTCGAAGCTCACGACGTCACCGAGGTCCTGGCGTCACCTGGGAGGATCACGTCATGAGCA
>JANXUX010000314.1 GCA_025351965.1 Actinomycetes bacterium
CGCTCGGGCTGACCGCATGGGTGACGCCCGAAAGCCCGCCGATGGTGAACTCCACGATCAATCCGATTGCGAACAGCATCGCGACGTTGAAGCGGAGCTTGCCGCCCCACATCGTCATCACCCAGTTGACGATCTTCACGCCAGTCGGCACGGCAATCACCATGGTCGACATGGAGAAGATCGCGACGCTGACGGGTCCGAGGCCGCTGGCAAACATGTGGTGCGCCCAGACGCCCCAGCCAAGGAAGCCGATCGCCACCCCGGAAAACACCATGAATCGATATCCAAACAGCGGTTTGCGGCTGTTGACAGCGATGACTTCACTGACGATCCCGAACGCAGGGATCACGATGATGTACACCTCGGGATGGCCGAACAGCCAGAACAGGTGTTGCCAGAGGAGGGGATCAGCACCCTTGTCGACATCGAAGAAGGTTGCGTTGAACCGTCGTTGCAGCGTCAGCAGAACGAGTGCCACGGTGATGACCGGGACTGCGAAGAGGAGCAGGAATTGTGTCACGAGCATCATCCAGGTGAAAATCGGCATTTTCATCAACGACATTCCCGGCGCTCGCATGTTCAAGATCGTGACGATCAGGTTGATCGCCCCCGTCAGCGACGCGAGTCCTGTGATGAAGAGGCCGATACTCCAGAAGTCGACGCCGTGCGACGGTGAGAAGGCGTTCGACGAGTTGGGCGAGTACATGAACCAGCCGCCATCGGGTGCGCCACCGAGGAACCAACTCGAGTTGAGGAACAGCCCTCCGAAGAGGAAGCACCAGTAGCCGAATGCGTTGACCCTCGGGAATGCAACGTCACGCGCCCCGATCTGCAGTGGCACGAGGTAGTTCGCAAATGCAGCGGCGATGGGCATCACGAAGAGGAAGATCATCGTCGTCGCATGCATCGTGAACATCTGGTTGTAGGCGTTCGCGCTCAGTACCTTGCCGTCGGGCATTGCCAGCTGAGCCCGGATCAGCAGCGCCTCGACACCGCCGACTGCGAAGAAGACCAACGATGTGCAGCCGTACATGATGCCGAGCTTCTTGTGATCGACGGTGAAGATCCAGCTGCGCAAACCCTTCGAAGCGTCGGGGCGCCTGAACACGCCGAGCGACTGCTGCGCGACCGACCTCGCATCTCGCGGCTCCGTAGAGGCTGGTTCGAGCATCACTCGATCTTGCTGCTGCGTCACAATGTCGCCTCCGTCGAATATTTCTAGCGTATGCTAGCGTTATCTCGTGGTTCCATCCAGTGACGAGGACGTCCACGTGGCCGAGTCTTGGAACATGCCGACGGAGGGTCGTCCAGTCCCAACTCTGGCGTCCCGCGTGCCATCGCGCAGACGATCGAGAACGATCATTGCCGCGCCCGATCCCGAGTGATCCCGGTTTGCCAGTTCAGATCGGTTTGTGTCGGAACCACTTCCACCAGCTCGAGACCGATCGGCCGACGCCGATCCGCTTTCCGAAGCCCTGCGACGCAAGGTCGTCGGTGATTCGTTGTGCAGAGAGCTGGAGTCCGAGGAAGGTGTCAACACCTTGGAAGTAGCCGCCGTAGGTGGCCGACCCTGATGCATAGAGGCGGCCCGTCCCGCTGCGCGTGCCGCGAACCTCGAACGTGGGGTCGACGTCGAGTCGTCCGAGCGGGTTGCGTCCCGCTCCGGAGTGGTCGAGGAGATCGGCACAGATGCGGTGTTCACGGATGTCGGCCTCGAGCCCGGTGCAATCGAGGATGATCTGGGCTTCGATCGTCGCGGTCGACCCGTTCGCTTGGCGGATGGTGGTGAGCACGCCGTCGCCCGTGCTCGATGGGCGCACGTCGGTCACCTCGCCTTGGAACGTCTGGTACCAGCCCTGATCCCGGCCTCGCTTCATCTGATCGAGCCAGTACTTGCGGTACGGCGTGTGCGCACCGCCGGTCAGGTCGTAGAGCGCTTTGCGGTCCGCACCCTCGAGCTTGAGCATCTGCTCGATGTGTTGGCCTCCCCATGCGCTTTTCGGAGCGTTGAAGCCCTGGAACGCGAATCCGTGCGCGCCACGCCGTTTGGCGAACCCCCACTTGTTGTGCGGTCCGGCGTTGTACGTCCGGAACAGGTGCAGGATCGTGGTCTGCGCGCCCTTCAACTCGCGGTCGTCCATCAACCGCTGCAACACGCGCGACGCCACGATGCCGCCGCCACGGACCAGCACCGTCCCCGGCTTGTTCATCAGGCCCTCGTAGATGTGCTCGTGGGGCTCGTAGGCGTTGACCGTGTGCGCGAGATCGTTGTACTTGGCGCGGTACTCCTGTAGATCGGGCAGGAACTTGAGACCCGGGTAGCCAAGCGCGAGGTGCACGTACTGACTCCTGTAGGCGATCCGGCGCGATGCCGACGTGCCAGGCGGGGGCGTGAGGATCGTGAAGTAGCCGCCGCCGCTTCGTCGGCGCACCATGCGCACCTGCCCCTTCACCAGCATCTCCGGATAGCGCGTGCGCGCCACTTCTCGCTCCATGGACGAGAACACCGTGCCCGCTCGCGGAGTCCAGTAGTCGGCGAGCACAGGCTCGGTGAGGACGTTGACGATCGGGGCGAGTGTCTTCTCAGCGCGAGCCTCGTGCAAGGCGTAGCTGGGGAACCCCCACAGGCAATCCGGTCGACTCTGGCTATCACTCCGTAGTCGCTCCTGACGCGGGATCTGGCTCACCTTGGTCAGGTACTCATACGTTTGCCAGGGATGGTCGAGGTTGCTCAACACTCGAATCTGAGTCGTACCCACGTCTGCGATGCGGAGATAGTTGGTCAGGACGAAGGAGCCCATGCCACCACCACAGCTCACGAACGGGACGTCGACGATCGGAATGCCCGCCCGAAACACCATTTCGTCGGTCCAGACGTCGGTCTCCAGAAGGTCTTTGGTCAGGTCGCCCGGCATCGGCGCCGCAGGTGGCGCTTCGATGGCCTGGCCAATGGCAGTTCCCGGCATCGGGATCATTTCGTCCGGCACGGTCCCCTCCCCACAGCACGCGCCGCACCCCGCGGCGCCGCATCAATGCTGATGCTGGGCAAACAATATCGTGGCACGAGTAGATCGGCAAGCGATACGAATTGTGTTCAACGGACCTAGGTTCGAGCGCGCTGGGTCTCGATGAGTGAGACTCGGCTGGTCAACAGGAGGCATGTGAGCGACGCCAACAACACCGGAGGCAGGAGTCGGAGTCCGGACATCTCGGCGATCACGACGGTCGAACCGAACGGCGTCTTGGTGACTCCGACGTTGACTGCGGCCATCAGCGCGCACACGAGGATGATCTCATGGTTGGGAGCGAGGTGCGCCGCTGATGCACCGATCGCCGCACCGATGAAGAACAGCGGGATGATGAAGCCGCCTCTCCAGCCCGCAGACACGACCACCGACGTCGCAGCGAACTTGCAGATCGCTCCGACGATCAGCGTGACGACGCCCAGCTTGAGGGTCGCCACGTCCTGGATCTGAGTCTCACCGAACGTCACGCTGTATGCGCTGATGAGCGCGAGGCCGCCCAACGCGGCGCCGCCGATGACCGGACGGGCGAGCGCCGGCAGCCGGTTGAAACCCTGCCTGAGTCCCTTCACGCTGTACGTGAAAGCCACCGCGATCGCTGCGGCGGCAATGCCAGCGGCGATGCCGATCGCGAAATCGACAGACGTCAACGAGTTGGCGATCGGAAACGTCCACACGGGGACGAAGCCGGCGCGCGTGACGGCGACGAAGACGATCCAACCCGACAGCGCCCCGAACGCTGCTGGCAGCAAGGCCTCGTAGTACTCCAAGCCGCGTCGGTGCAAGATCTCGAGCGCAAAGAGTGCAGCGCCGAGCGGTGCTCCGAACAGCACGGCGAAAGCGGACGCCATGCCCGTGATCGCGAGCACCCGGGAGTCGACGGCGCGCATGCCCAAGCGCTCGGCGATCCAGCTTCCGATGGTGCCGGTGGTCTGCACGAGCGGCGCTTCAGGCCCAATCGCACTCCCTGCAGCGATGCCGAGCAAGGACACCGGGATCAACGTTCGCAGGGCACGAATGTCGGACGGCTTGCCACCGATGTGAACGTTGTCGAAGAGCATCTCCACGTTGCCCGGATCGCCCAGGAGCTTGACGAGCAGAGCGATCACCAGGCCGACAGCTGCGAGCACGGCGATGTCGACACCCTTGGAGAAGTGGTCCGGACCAATCGCGCGGGTGAGGACACGCAGCAGCTCGACGTAGCCGGCCGACACAAGCCCGCCGACGACGCCAACCCCAGCGACGAGGGGCCACCAACCTCGGGCATTGCTGTGGCCGAACCAGATCGCGAGCTCGGAGCGAGCAACAGCGACGTCGGTTCCGGCGAGAGGGAACTCTTCTTCAGTAGACATATCGTGTCAGGATATATAGTTCCCGGATCTACGATGCGTCCGTGTCACGAGAAGAAGTCGAGCAGTCCGACTACGAACGGCTCCTTGCGTTCCGCATTGCGCTGCGGCGGTTTCTCCACTGGAGCGGCGAACAGGCTGAACAGGCAGGGCTGACGCCGGCACAGCACCAACTCCTGCTGGCGATTCGCGGACATTCCGAATCGGAATCGCCGAGCATCGGTGATCTCGCCGAATCGCTACTGCTTCGTCACCACAGCGTGGTCGGTCTGATCGACCGCGCGGAGTCCTCTGGTCTCGTGAATCGACGTCGCGACGACCTCGATGGGCGGATCGTTCGCGTGGATCTGACTCCAGATGGTGCGAAGCGACTGGCACTGCTGACGTCCATCCATCTTGCGGAGATCAACGGCCTTGCTGCCGTACTCGACACGTTCAAGATCTCGTCCGGATCCGACTCCTGAGAAAGAGAGCGACGATCGCAGTGTTCGGCGGCCGCTCTGTCCCACCCGGGAGCGCCTGTAGTTCACGGCTAGGCTAGAACTATGGACGTCGATCTGCAACAACAGGCTCGAGCGCTCGGTGATCCCACACGACACAAGATTTTCCGATACGTGGTCGATGCCGGCCGGCCGATCGATGTCGCCGAGTTGACCCTTCACTTCGGCCTCAATCACAACGCGATCCGCCAGCACCTCACCAAGCTGACCGGTTCCCTCCTCCTCTCGGAATCGTCTGTGGCCAACGGCAGGCCCGGACGCCCCCGCTTGTACTACGTCCTCGCTCCGACAGCCGACAGCCGTTGGGACATCACGGGTCCATACGAACGGCTCTCGCTGCTGCTCGCCGAGGTCATTCG
>JANXUX010000317.1 GCA_025351965.1 Actinomycetes bacterium
CGCAGACCCATTGCGGACTTGCCGATCGTGCGTCCACGCGAGCTCATCTCGGACACGATCGGATAGCCGAACACGACGATGAACAGGACGAACCCGGCGACGGCACCGGTGACCTGCGCGCTGCCCTCGCTCGACGCCGACACCAGCAACAACACGAGCAGGACGAGCACGATGTACAGCACGACCTGGATCATCCCGTCGATGAGACCGGCGAACACTCGCGAGGCGACACCAGCGGTCTCCAGCTCGAGGATGACGGCCTCCGGCGTGATGATGCCGCCGACTGCCCGGTCCCGATTCGCCGAGACCGTGTTCAGCTCGCCAGCGCCGACGCCCATTGGGCAACTACCCTAGGCGAGTCATGGACATCGACGCTTTCGTGGTCCGCAACCAAGGCTCGTGGTTCCGCCTCGGTCAGCTCACCAAGCAGGCGCGCAAGCCTCGCAAGCTCAGCGCCGACGACCTCGATGAGCTCGTCCTGCTCTACCAGCGCACGAGCGCCCATCTCGCCGATGCACGCGTCACCTACGCCGGCGATCAGGCGCTCGTGGGTCGGCTGACGCTGCTGGTCACCGACGCGCACAGCGTGCTCTACAGCCAGCGCGACGTGGAGCTGCGGCGCAGCCTGCGCGAATTCGCGACGGTCACGTTCCCGCGCTCGGTGTACGCCATCCGCTGGTTCATCGTCGCGTCGACGCTGCTCACGTTCGTGCCCTGGGCAGTGTTCAACGTGTGGCTGGCGATCTCGCCGAGAGCCGTCGACGCGACCGGTCCTGCGGCGCTGCGCGACCAGTACATCCACGGCGACTTCGTCGACTACTACCGCTCCGGATCGGCATCTGCGTTCGCCAACCAGGTGTTCTGGAACAACGTGCGCGTTGCGATCCTGGCGTTCGCTGCCGGAATGTTGGTCTGCGTCGTGACCGCCTTGCTGTTGGCCTACAACGGTGCCAACGTCGGCATCGCCGGGGGGCTGTTCACCAACGTCGGCGAGTGGCAGAAGTTCTGGGGCTTGATCCTGCCCCACGGCCTGCTCGAACTGTCGGCGGTCATCGTCGCTGGCGCGGCCGGCCTGCGCATCGGCTGGACGGTGATCGACCCCGGGGACAGGACCCGTCTGTCTGCGCTCGCCGAGGAGGGCCGGCGCGCCGGCACCGTGGTGATGGGCCTCGTCGTCGCGTTCCTGCTCGCGGCGATGGTCGAGGGCTTCGTCACCGGGCGTCCGTGGCCGACGTCGGTCCGCCTCGGCATCGGCGTCACCGTCTTCCTCGCGTTCTGGGGCTGGACGATCGCGTTCGGCATCCAGCAACACCGCGAGGACAGGGCCGATGCATCGCGGACGCGGCGTGAACGGGGCATTGCCCGACGCAGCCGAGATGCGGCGCTCGCCGCTACAACCGTCCCGACGCCTTGAGCTCGAGATAGGTGTCCACGAGCCGGCTCGCCAACTCGCCCGGCGCGGCATCGATCACGATCGCGCCGGCTGCGCTCAACCTGGCCGAGCTGCGGCGACGTTGCTGCACGAGCGCGATCGCAGCCGCTTGACGAAACGCATCGGACGCAGCGTGCTCACCGTCGCCACTCGCCCAACGCTGCATCGCCGGGTCCTGCACGCACGCCACGACGACGAGGTGCCGGCGCGACAGGATCGGTAGCGCAGGCAGGATCGCTTCCTCCACCGCGGACTCGACGAGGTCGGTGAGCACCACGTACAGCGACCGCCGACGGAACCGCGCGGTCGCGTAGCTGAACGCAGCGAGGTAGGCGCTCTCGCTCAGCTCGGGCTCGAGCAGGTACATCGCCTCGGCGACGCGTGACGGCTGATTCCGGGCCTGCGACGCAGCGACCACGGTGCGCACCTGACGGTCGAAGGTCAACAACCCGACCTTGTCGCCGAGGTGGGTTGCAACGGTCGTCAGGCCGAGTGCAGCGTCCATTGCATGCTCGACCCGCGGCACGTCTGCCACCGAGCCCGCCATGATCCGGCCGTTGTCGAGCAGGATCACCACGGACTGGTTGCGCTCGGCCCGGTACTGGCGCACGATCGGCCG
>JANXUX010000360.1 GCA_025351965.1 Actinomycetes bacterium
TCCGGCCAGTGAGGCGTCGCGGCCGACGTGGTCGACGGCGTAGCGCACGCCGAAGTACATCGCCGGGGTCATCGAGTTCCGGCGCTCCGGACGGTCGACGGTGACGACGGCGATGGAGCCCCTGCGCTCGAACCGCAGGTACGGCGTGCCCAGCCAGTCGCCCTCCGGTGGGCGCGGTGCGGGTGTGTCGTCGTGCGTCGGTGCATCATCGTCTGTGCTCATCGGGATCCCTCCGTCTCGGCGAGCATCGTGGCGCGTAGTTCGGCCTTGGCGATCTTGCCGGTGCCGTTCAGCGGCAGCGAGTCGACGATGCGAAATGATCGTGGCACCTTGAAGTTGGCCATTCGCTGGCGGGACCATGCGGTCAGCGTCGCCGCGACCGAGTCGGCGTCCAGCGAGCCACCGTCCAGCGAGCCACCGGGACGCACGACGAGGAATGCCAGGCCGACCTCGCCCATCCGTTCGTCCGGCACACCGACGACGGCGGCCTGGACGATGTCAGGATGCTCGACGAGGCGACTCTCGATCTCGGCCGGGTAGGCGTTGAACCCGCCGACGATGAACATCTCCTTCTTGCGGTCGGTGATGTGGATCCGCCCATCGGCGTCGATGACGCCGATGTCGCCGGTCTTCAGCCAGCCGTCGGGCGTGATCGCCTCCGCCGTGCCGTCCGGATCGTCGAGGTAGCCGGCCATCACGTTGAACCCGCGTGCCCACAGCTCGCCGGACGTCCCCGGCTCGACGTCGGCGCCATCGTCGTCGACGATCCGGACCTCGACACCGTCGAGCGGATGCCCGCATGTGCCGGCCACGACCTCGGGCGAGTCGGCGTGGTAGCAGACGCTGATCGTGCCGGTCGTCTCGGTCAGCCCGTATCCGGTGACGATGTCGGGGATGTGGAGTTCCGAGCGCATCCGGCGGATGACCTCCTCGGGCACCACGGCCGCGCCGGTGACAGCGCTGCGGATGCTGGAGAGATCGAACGAGGCCAGATCCGGGTGGGCGAGAATGCTCTGGAAGACCGTCGGCGGTCCGGGCAGCATCGTGATCCGCTCGTCGGCGACGCGCTGCATCATCGCCGGCACGTCGAAGACCGCCTGGGGATGGATCGAGGCACCGCACAGCACGCAGGCGAGGATCCCCGACTTCAGACCCGACGTGTGGAAGAACGGGAACACGACGAGGTATCGGTCGCCTTCACGCAGGCCGACCCGCTCGCTCCAGCCGAGGTACGTGCGCACGCTGGCCCCATGGCGCAGCATCGCGCCCTTGGGCTGGCCGGTGGTACCGGACGTGAAGATGATGTCGGAGATGTCGTCAGCATCGATCGCTGCCTCACGGGCCAGCACCGTGTCATGCAGGGCTGGGTCGTCGGCACGGGCCAGCAGTTCGACGAGCGAGGTCGCTCCGGCCGGTACCGGCCCGCTGAGCACGATCGACTCGCGCAGCGCCGGGAGCGGGCCCGCAGCAGCGAGCATCACCAATGGATCGGTGTCGAGGAAGTCGGTGACCGTGAAGAGCATCGACGCGCCGGAGCGGCGGATGATCGCCGCCGCCTCGTCACCCCGGTAGCGGCTGGAGATCGGGACCAGTACGGCCCCCACGCGATACACCGCGAACGACGCGGTGACGAACGCAGCGCGGTTCGGCATCCACATCGCGATGCGGTCGCCGGCTGCGACGCCGCTGGCGACCAGCGCAGCACTCCACCGGTCGACCTGCGCGTCCAGCTCGGCGAACGTGAGTCGCACCCCGTCGCCGACGACGGCATCGAGCGTCGCGTACTGTGTGGCCGCGGTTCGGAGCGCACCGGGGATGGTCGTCGGCACGCCGCCGAGGTTGGTCGCAACTGTGGCCATGTGGCGCGACCGTAGCGCATCGCATAGAGTTCTGAACTGCCGCTCAATTGAGTGAAGTGAGAATTAGTGAACGCGGCGAGCGCGGCATGGGGATTGTCGAGGGGACGGTCGGATGATGGTGTCACGTGGATGAATTCGACTACGCGTCGGTCGACGGTCTCGTCGTCGCGCTGGACGGGCCACTCCTGCGGCTCTGTCTCGACCGAGCGTCGAAGCGGAACGCAATGGACGACACGATGGTGGCCGGGCTGATCGACGCGCTCGACACAGCCAATCGTGACGAGCGGGTCCGTGCCGTGTTGCTGACGGCAGCCGGTGATCACTTCTGTGGTGGCGCCGACATCGTTGCCCGCAACGCCGGTGACGCCGATACCGGCGGAGTTGGTGGCGGCACTCAACGACCCCGCGTCGGCAGCATCCAGCGCCGTCTACCGTCCCAAGCCCATCGATTGATCGCGAAAGTGTTGACGGTGCAGATCCCGGTCGTCACGGCTGTGCGCGGCGCTGCAGCCGGGATCGGACTCCACCTCGCCATTGCCTCGGACTTCTGCGTCGCCGCATCCGACGCCCGTCTGTGGGAGCCATTTTCCACTCGCGGCTTCACGCCCGACAGCGCCGGCACCTGGCTGCTGCCCCGTTTGCTCGGGACGGTCGCGGCGCGCCGGATGCTGCTCCTCGGCCAGTCCCTCACCGGTGACGAAGGACTTGCGGCGGGCCTGGTCCACGCCGCAGTGGACGCTGCTGACGTCGACAGCACGGCCGAAGCACTCGCCCTCGAGGTCGCCGCAGGTCCAACGGTGTCGCTCGGGCTGACCAAGTGGCTGATGCTCGTCGGCTCCACGACCAGTCTCGACGATCACCTCCAGAACGAGGCGCTGGCGATGGAGCTGTCGTCGCGCAGCGAGGACTTCCGCGCAGGCCTCAAGGCGTTCACCGAGCGTCGGCCTCCGGAGTTCACCGGACGATGACCACCGCATCCAGCCCGCGCTACGAGACCCTCGTCGTCGAGACGTGCGGCCCGGTCGGCTGGTTGATCTTCGATCGACCGACCAAGGCGAACGCGATGGACGCGACGATGCTGCGTGAGCTGGAAGTGGCCTGGCTGCAGCTCGATGCCGACCCCGACGTGCGCGTGATCGTCAACACCGGCAACGGACCGTCGTTCCAGACCGGTCTCGACGTCGCCCAGCTGAGTCGGGATCCAGAAGCACTGCGCGAGCAATCGCGGCGCACCAAGCGCGCCGAGCTGCGCCTGACCGCGTGGCACAACCAGGTTTGGAAGCCGGTGATCGCCGCGGTCAACGGGACGTGCGCCGGCGGAGGGCTGCACTTCGTGGCCGATGCCGACATCGTGATCTGCGCACGTGACGCCACGTTCCTCGACCCACACGTGTCGGTCGGCCAGGTCACCGCGTTCGAGGGCATCGGTCTCGTCCGCAAATCGCCGATGGAGCCGGTGATGCGAATGGCGCTCGTCGGACGCCACGAGCGGATGACAGCGCATCGGGCGCACGAGCTGGGGATCTGCTCCGAGATCGTCGAGCCCGAGCAACTCCGCGACGCCGCACAGGCGCTCGCCGAGAAGATCGCGCGCAACTCGCCCGCAGCGATGGCCGCCACGAAACGCGCCCTGTGGGGTGCGCTCGAGCACGGCCTGACCGATGCGTGCCGGGCCGGTGCCGACGAGCTGGTCGAGATGTGGGGCCATCCGGATCAGCTCGAAGGGCCGGCGTCGTTCAGCGAGAAGCGTCCGCCGATCTGGGCCGAGCCGGTCGCGAACATGCGAGAGAGGACGACATGACCAACTACGAAACGCTCGTCGTCGAGCGCCAGGGCCCGGTGGGTTGGTTGATCAACAACCGCCCCGAGGCGCTCAATGCGATGAACAACACGATGCGTGACGAATTCGCCGTCGCCTGGCGAGAACTCGACGACGATCCCGACGTCCGGGTGATCGTCCACACCGGGAACGGTCGAGCGTTCCAGACAGGGGCCGACGTCAGCGAGCTCGCCACCGACGGGCTCGGGATGGAGCGTTATCGCGAATCCATCGAGCACTTCGACCTGCACTTCACCGCATGGCACCAGAAGGTCTGGAAGCCGGTGATCTGCGCTGTCAACGGGATCTGCGCCGGTGGTGCGTTCCACTTCGTCGCCGATGCCGACATCGTGATCGCCGCCTCGGATGCGCAGTTCATGGACCCGCACGTGTCGGTCGGCCAGGTCGTGGCCATCGAGGCCGTCGCGTTGTTGCGCAAGATGCCGGCTGAGGCGGTGATGCGGATGGCGCTCGTCGGCCGACACGAGCGGATGAGCGCAACTCGCGCCCATCAGCTCGGCATGATCAGCGAGATCGTCGATCCGCCGGAACGCCTGCGTGAGGCCGCCCAGGAGCTCGCCGAGAAGATCGCCCGCAACTCGCCGGCGGCGATGGCGGCCACCAAGCGCGCCCTGTGGGGCGCGCTCGAGCTGGGGCTCACCGACGCCTGCAAGGCCGGGGCGCAGGAGCTGGTCTCGATGTGGGGTCACCCGGATCAGCTCGAAGGACCGGCATCGTTCGCCGAGAAGCGTGAGCCCGTGTGGGCACCTCGGTGAGCCTCGACCTGGCCGGCCGGCGGATCCTCGTCGTTGGCGCGTCCGAAGGCATCGGCAGGGAGTTCGCTGCGGCGGCGGTCGGTGCGGGCGCATCAGTGGTGCTGTCGGCGAGACGAGCGGCACGGCTGGCCGAGGTCG
This sequence comes from Actinomycetes bacterium, assembly GCA_025351965.1. GTDB lineage: Bacteria > Actinomycetota > Acidimicrobiia > Acidimicrobiales > Ilumatobacteraceae > WLMZ01. The sequence continues at coordinate 4,593 of JANXUX010000360.1, forward strand.
TGACGAATGCTGGTGGGGGGCGGGTCGTCTGCGTCGACGTGACGAACGATGACAGCCTCGATGCGCTCGTTGCTGACGCAGTGGAGGAGCTGGGCGAGGTCGATCTCGTGCTCTACGCCGTTGGCTCGGCATCGTTGGCCCGGCTCGTCCACTGCGACCGTGCGATGTGGAACCAGACGCTGTCGATCAACGTGATCGGCTTCAACCAGTTGGCCGTGCGGATGATCGAGGTGATGGCGCCGGGCGGGATCATCGCCGTGTTGTCGTCGGAGACATCAGCTGTCCCGCGTGACGGGCTGGTCGCCTATGCCGCGAGCAAGGCCGCCTTGGACGCATCGGTCAAGGGCTGGCATGCCGAGCACCCCGAGATCCGGTGGTCCTGCGTCGCTGTCGGGGCCACGTTCCCAACAGCGTTCGGGACGAGCTTCGACATGGATCTGGTCGGTTCGGTGATGGACCAGTGGGTCCGCCGCGGGCTGCTGCAAGAGGAGTTCATGGTGCCGGCCGAGGTCGCTCAACACCTGCTCGCGATGTACGCGAGTGCGCTGGCGCTGCCCTCGGTGAACGTGGAGCACATCCTGATCCGGTCGCCGTCACCGACGATCGGCACCGGTAACGCCTGATCAGCCAGTGGTGATCAGGTCGAGATCGACCAGACCGCGCCGAAGTGGGCGGCAGCAGCGACAACGGTGAAGACGTGCCAGACCTCGTGGTAGGAGAACACCGAGGGACGCAGGCGAGGCCAGGTCTTGGAGAACCACCGCGCGCCGAAGATGTAGAGCGATCCGGAGACGACGTAGAGCACGGCGGGCAACACGCCGCCACGCACCCAGAGCGCCGGCAAGGCCAGGGCGGCGAGTCCGCTCACGGCGGCGTACAGCGCCGTGCCGATCATGTCGCCCCTGCGCCACGGACCGAACTTGAACACTGCCCCGATCACGGCGACCGTCCAGACGACGGTGAGCAGGCTGACGCCGAGGCCCGTCGGCATCGCGATGAGCACGATCGGGGTCGTCGACCCGGCGATCGCAGCGAAAATCATCGCGTGATCGGCGCGCCGCCACGAGGCACGGGCCTGGAAGCCGTGGACCCAGCGGTGATACGTGGTCGATGCCGCGAACATCGCGCAGAGTCCGGCGGCGTAGATCGACACGCCGACCGTTGCCCGGGCGCCGTCGGCGAACACGATCAACAACGCGAGTGCGGGGATCGCTGCGAACAAGCCGAGCATGTGCACACGGCCACGCCAGGACGGCCGTGCGTCGCAACCCAGCGGGTCGTCGCGGCCGTCGGCGGTCTGGAAGCGTTGGTGGAGCGCCCACTCCCGCCCGTAGTCGTTGGAGCAGTGCTCGTTGGTGGCCATCGGAGGTGCCATGACCGCCGTCCTTGGAGGTGATGGACGACAGTCGAGCGCCGGGAACGGAGTCCGGGTTCGGGCGGGCGATCGTGTCATCGAACGAAGCCTCACCGTACCCAATCCGGGCCGTCAGGTAACGTCAGGTCGGTGCCGCCGGTCGCGAGGGCGGATCCACCTCCGCTCGGTGCCTGCGACACGCCGATGAGTTCTGGTCGTACGGTGCGTCTGTAGAGGTGACCGCAACCGGGCGGTCCGTCGACCCACTGGGAGCCATTGTGCAGCGAGTCCCCTGCAGTATCCGACGATCGATGACGCAGTGACGGAAACAGCCATCATCACCGAGACGTTGTCACGGCGGTTCGGCGATTTCGTTGCGGTCGACGGTGTCGATCTGCGCATCGAGCGCGGCGAGATCTACGGCTTCCTCGGACCCAACGGTGCCGGCAAGTCGACCACCGTGCGGATGCTGTGCACGCTGCTCGCCCCGAGTGGTGGGACCGCGACCATCGCCGGGTTCGACGTCGCGACTCGCGCCGGCGACGTGCGGCTGCGGATCGGCGTCGCGCTCCAGGAAGCAGCGCTCGACCCCAAGCAGACCGGGCGCGAGCTGCTCCGCCTGCAGGGTCTGCTCTACGGCCTGCCCAAGCAGGTGATGGCGGCGAGGGTCAGCGAGCTCGGTGAACTGATCGACCTCACGGATGCACTCGATCGTCCGATCGGCACATACTCGGGCGGGATGAAGCGCCGGCTCGATCTCGCTGCGGCGCTCGTCCACAATCCCGAGATCCTCTTTCTCGACGAGCCGACGACGGGCCTCGATCCGGTCAGCCGCACCAGCGTCTGGGCCGAGGTCCGCCGGCTCAACCAGGAGTTGGGCATGACGATCTTTCTGACGACGCAGTACCTCGAGGAAGCCGACGAGCTGTGCGGCCGGGTCGGCATCATCGACCGTGGCCGGATCGTCGCCGAGGGCAGCCCCGCCGAGCTCAAGCGAGCCGTCGGCGCGGACATCATCATCGCCCGGGTCGACGGCGATGCCCATGCGCTCGTGGCAACCATCCAGGCGCTCGACGTGGTGCACACGGTCGAGGCCCACGGCAACGAACTGATCATCACGGCCGAGAACGGATCCGCAGCGATCAGCCCTGTCGCCGTGGCGCTCAACGGCTGCGCCGTCACGGTCCGCGATCTCACCCTGCGGACGCCGACGCTCGACGACGTGTTCCTCGACCTGACCGGCAGCCATATCGAGCGCGACGCAGACAAGCCGGCCCACCAGTCGGCCAAGGAGGGAACGTCATGAGCACATCGGATGTCGTCCTCGCGGAGCGCAGCTCCAATGCGCTGCACGCCAAGCCGGCCGGCTTCCGGCGCGACGTCGTGTCCATCGCCGGACGGGCCCTGCGTGGCGTGCCACGAGACCTGGAGGCGGTGATGCCGCCGGTGTTCATCGCGGTCTTCTTCTTCATCGTCAACATCGCCACGCTGTCGCGGCTCACCCAGTCGGCGGGCGGCGGCTTCGACTACAAGGCGTTCCAGATGCCGACCGCGATCCTGCTCGGTGTCACCGGAGTCTCCCGAGCGCCGGCGTTGGTGCTCGACGTGCAGAACGGCTACCTCGACCGGCTGCTGATGACGCCGATCCGCCGCTTCGCGATCCTGCTCGGGCACATGGTGGCCGATGTCGCCGTGGCGATGGCGTTGACCGTGCCGATCCTCGGGCTCGGTTTCGCGATCGGTGTGAGGTTCGAGACGGGCGTGCTCGGGGTGCTCGCCTTCATCCTGCTCGCCGCGCTGTGGAGCCTCGCGTTCTCGGGCTTCGGGTACGCGATCGCGCTCAAGACCGGCAACCCCGCGGCCGTGAACTCGACGTTCCTGCTGTTCTTCCCGTTCCTGTTCCTGACGTCGTCCTACGTGCCGCGTTCGCAGCTGTCGGGCTGGCTCGACACCGTGGCGGGCCTGAACCCGGTCACGTATCTGCTCGAAGGGCTGCGGTCCATCGTCTCGTCCGGTTGGGAGTGGGGCGACCTCGGCAAAGCAGCGCTCGCGATTGCGCTGCTCGGCACCCTGAGCATGACGATGTGCTTCGCCGCCCTACGCGGTCGGATCAAACGGGGGTGACGGAGCGGCGGGGGAGGTCGAGGATTTCCGCCGCCTCATCTGGGGTCGCGACGGGACGGCCCACCGACTCGCACAGCGCGACCGCCTCGTGCAACAGCTCGAGGTTGGTCGGGGTGCGGTCGCCGGCGTGGAACTCGAGTCCGATGTGCAGGTGTCCACCACGCTCGACGGCGCCGCGCCCCACGGGCGACGCGACGACATCACCGCCCGCCACCGAAGCGGCCCAGGGAATGCCGGAGCCATCCAGCAGTTCGAGGTACGCATCGAGCGCAGTCAGCGTCGGCGGCAGGCCGAACGCTGCGCCGGAGAGACCTCGATCGGTGGAGAAGTAGAGCTTGGCCATCGATCCGCGGGGGAGCCGACCAGCGCGTTGGTAGGCGAGCGTGGCGCGCAGGAAGCCCGGCTCGTAGATCGCCAGGCTCGGTCCGAGCCCGAGCTCGGTGTGCAGGCCCAGCGCGGCACCGATGAAGTCGAAGCTGTTCCCGTAGACGAACGAGCCCTGTGGACCGCGTTCGCCCGTCGAGCCGAGGTTCACCGAACCCGGATCACACAGCCCGATCTTGAGCAGGCCCGTCTCGGCCAACGGGCGAAGGTGGTCGAAGCTCAGGCCCTCGACCTGGAAGTCGATGGTCGGATAGACCAAGGCGTCGGGGCGAGCGACGAAGATGTCGCGCCACGAGTCGAGGTACGCGGCCACGGTTGCATCGGTGCCCTGGCGGACGACGCCGACGTGGTTGTGGATGATGGCTGCCCCGCCGTCGATGCAGGCGATCGCGTCGGCGGCGATGGCCTCGCTCGTGCGTGGCGTGTTCGGGTTGCGTTCGTAGGTGGTCGCGCCGTTGATCGCGACCTCGATGATGACCGGGCCGTGGGAGCTCGCTGAGACGCTCATCAGATGCTCACTTGGCCACGTACGAGTCCGCCATCTCGCGGAGCTTGTTCTTGGCGACCTTGTCCAGCGTCGCGCGCGGGAACTCGTCGACGAGATAGACCGCCTTCGGGCACTTGAAGTCGGCCAGCCGGGACGTGCACATCGCGATGATCTGGTCACCGAGATCGGCGGGGGCGTTCGGGGCGGCGATGACGAACGCCACGGCGACCATGCTCAAGAAGTCGTGGTCCTGGCCAACGACGGCCACATCGGCGATGCCGGGCACCATCCGGCACACGTCCTCGACCTCTTTGGCCGACACGTTCTCGCCGCCGACCTTGAGCGCGTCCTTGTCGCGGTCTTTGAAGAAGAAGAATCCGTCCTCGGACAGGATCACCCGGTCGCCGGTCTTGAACCACCCGTCGGCGGTGAACGCATTGGCGTTCGCCTCGTCGTTGTCGAAGTACTCGAGGAACAGCTGAATGCCGCGCGTGCCGCGCACGTACAGCTCGCCGTTCTCACCGGGGTCGCAGATCCGGCCGTTCTCGGTGTCGACGACGAGGAACTCGTAGCCCGGTGTCGGGCGGCCCATCGTGCCCTGCGGCCAGAACTGGTCGAACTGGTTGCGGGTCGCGTGCGT
>JANXUX010000361.1 GCA_025351965.1 Actinomycetes bacterium
CGCGACGGGCGCAGGTGAGATGGCCGCAGAGATCGGCGGCACCGCGGTCGTCGGTGACGTCACCGACTCGGCGTTCTGCGACGCCGCCGTCGCCCGAGCCGTCGCCGACCACGGTCAGCTCGACGTCCTCGTCAACGCCGCCGGGACCATCGTGCGCTCCGATGCGGACGGCACGTCGGACGAGGACTTCCTGCGCGTGATGAACGTCAACGTGACCGGCACCTTCTACCTCTGTAGGGCTGCGATTCGAGCGATGAAGGCGAGCGGCGGTGGTGCCATCGTGAACTTCGGCTCGATGTGGGGCGACGCCGGAGGCAAGGGCCACGTCGCCTACTGCGCGAGCAAGGGCGCGATCCACAACATGACCCGGGCCCTCGCCCTCGACCATGCCCGCGACGGCATCCGCGTCAACGGCGTCTGCCCTGGCGAGGTCGACACGCCGATGCTGCGCGGCCTGGGTCGGGCCGAGCCGGTCAGCGACGCCTACCTCGCCGAGATGGCCGACCGCGTCGTGCCGATGGGCCGCCTCGCCCAGCCCGCCGAGATCGGACGCGTCGTCGTCTTTCTCGCCTCGGCGGCGGCCAGCTACATGACCGGCGCACTCGTGCCGGTCGACGCCGGCGTCACCGCGGGCTGAGGCACACGTGATCCACCGCCGCCTCGGCCGCACCGGCGTCCTCGTCTCGCCGATGGTGCTCGGCACCGACAACATCGCCAACCCGACACCTCGCGACGAGAGCATCCGGATGATCCACGCTGCGATCGACGGCGGGATCAACATGATCGACACCTCGAACAGCTACGCCGCCGGCGAGTCCGAGCGCATCATCGGCGAGGCGCTCGCGCTCAACGGCCGGCGTGACGACGTGATCATCGCGACCAAGGTCCACTACCCCACCGGCCCCGGTCCGAACGACAAGGGCAATTCGCGGCTGCACATCATCCGTGCGTGCGAGGACTCGCTGAAGCGGCTCGGCGTCGATCACATCGACCTCTATCAGACCCATCGGCCCGACCTCGAGACGCCGCTCGAGGAGACGCTCGGCGCGCTCGACCACCTCGTTCGCTCGGGCAAGGTGCGTTACATCGGCAGCACGACGGCACCCGCGTGGCACGTCGTCGAGGCGCTGATGACGAGCGAGATGCGTGGCCTGGCCAAGTTCGTCAGCGAGCAGTCGCCGTACAACCTGCTCGACCGACGGCTCGAGAACGAGACGCTCCAGGCCGCCGAACGCCACGGCCTGGCCGTGTTCGCCTGGTCGCCGATGGCGATGGGCGTGCTCGCCGGCCGGTACCCCGACCCCGGTCCAGACGACGAGCAGGTCGCGCCTGAGGGGTCACGCGTCGCCATTCGTGGGGGCATCTACGCCGACCGCGTCACACCGGCTGGGGTGCGCATCGGCAACCGGTTCGCGCAGATGGCTCGTGACCACGGCTTCGAACCGGCCCAGCTCGCAATCTGCTTCGTCAAGGACCAGCCCGGCATCACCGCGCCCATCATCGGGCCCAAGTCGGTGGCCCAGTTGGAGAACTTGCTCCCCGTCATGGAGATGACGCTGCCGGCCGAGATCCAGGCCTTTTGCGACGATCTGGTCCCACCCGGCAGCGTGGTCGCGAGCTTCTTCAACTCTGCGCCGTGGATGCGTTGGAAGCATGTCTGAGCGCACGCATCTGACCCGTGTGAATTGGTCATTCGCGACTGTCCACGCGCTGTACGGTTGCCGACCATGAGCACTCCGCCTCCTCCGCCGCCCCCCGGGTTCAATCCTCCACCGCCGGCGTACGGCGGTCCGCAGTACGCGACGCCCCCAGCGGCGCCGCCCGCGCAGCCGGGATACGGCGCGCCGCCCCCCGGGTACCAGCCCTACCAGGGCTACCCGCAACAGCAGCCACAGCGCGCGTTCGCCGGCTTCGGTTCGCGACTCGGAGCGTTGCTGATCGACGGGCTCATCGGAGCGATCTTCGCGCTCCCCTCGATCATTGCGTTCTTCGCCGTGCCCAAGCACTACGAGGGCTGCACGGTGAACGGTGAGGAAGGCATCTGCAAGGTCCCGAGCGGATCGGGTTGGGCCATCATCGCCGGGCTCGCCATCATCGGCGGCCTCGCCTATCTGATCATCTACCTCCGCAAGGTCGGCACCAGCCAGAGCTGGGGCCAGAAGGCCTGCAGCATCCGAGTCGTCACCAAGGAAACGGGTGCCCAGATCGGCATCGGTCGATCCGTCGGGCGGTTCTTTGCTCGATACCTGTCAGGGATCCCCTGCTACCTCGGCTACTTCTGGATGCTCTGGGACAAGGACAAGCAAACCTGGCACGACAAGCTCGTCGGCTCGGTCGTCGTCAAGGAATAGCGGGTGGCACCCGAGGCAGCGATCTCGGTCCGGGGGCTCTGGAAGGTCTACGGGCCCAGGGCCGAGCGGATCGTGGGTTCGGCGAGCGCCGACCTCCCTCGGGCCGAACTGGAGGCGCGCACCGGTTGCGTCGTCGCGATGCGCGACATCGACATGGAGGTCGCGCCCGGCGAGGTGTTCGTCGTCATGGGATTGTCCGGCAGCGGCAAGTCGACACTCGTGCGTTGCCTGACCCGGCTGATCGAGCCGACCGCCGGCACCGTCCGCATCGGCGACACCGACGTCACGACGGCCGATCGTGACCAACTGCTCGACATCCGCCGGCATCGGGTGAGCATGGTCTTCCAGCACTTCGGCCTGCTCCCCCACCGCACATTGATCGACAACGTCGCGTTCGGCCTCGAAGTGCAGCACGCCGACAAGAAGTCACGGCGGGCCAAGGCAGAGCAGGTGCTCGTGCTCGTCGGCCTCGGCGGTCTCGGGATGCGCAAGCCCGATCAGCTCAGCGGCGGCATGCAGCAGCGGGTCGGACTGGCCCGCGCCCTCGCCACCGATCCGGAGATCCTGCTGTTCGACGAGCCGTTCTCGGCGCTCGATCCGTTGATCCGCCGTGACATGCAGGACGAGGTCATCCGCCTGCGCCGCGAGGTGAACAAGACGATGGTGTTCATCACCCACGACCTGACCGAGGCGCTGCGCCTCGGCGACCGCATCGCGATCATGCGCGACGGTCGCTTCGTACAGGTCGGCACGCCGGAGGACGTGGTCGCCAACCCGGCCGACGAGTACGTCGCCAACTTCGTCCGTGACGTGCCGCGCAGCCACGTCGTCGCGGTCGGATCGGTGATGATGCCGCCGGTCTCGGGCGACCACGCCGGCACGGTGCCGCTGACGACCAAGATCCGCGACGTCGTCGCCCAGGTCGCGGCGAGCCCGTTGCCCGTCCACGTCGTCGATGCCGAGGGCGCCGTCGTCGGCTCGATCGACCGTGTCACGGTGCTGTCGGTCATCGCCGGCGCGGACTTGATCCCCGCCGCGCCCGGCGGCTGAGATGGCGACGGCGACCTCCACACTCGAAGCCGCACCGCGGCCCGCTGACGCCACACCGAACCGGTGGGCGGTCCGCGCCCGCCACGTCGCGATCCCGGCCGTGGTCGTCGCAGCCATCGTCGTGGTCGGCATCGCGATCGGCCACGACGAGGTGCCGACATGGCTCGACGCACACGTCATGCCGGCCATCGACCGGCTCTATCACTGGACCGTGATCAACAACGACCGCAACTGGCTGTTCACGGCGGTGTTCTCGAACGTCTCAGATGCGGTCAAGTGGTGCACCGAGCACATGCTCTCGGTGTTGCAGATCCTGCGCTGGCCGGGCGTGCTCGCCCTCACCGGTGTCGTCGGTCTGCACACGAGCGGATTGCGCGCCGCGCTGACCGGAATGGTCGTGCTGTCCGGCTGCGGATTCCTCGGGCTCTGGGACGACACCATGGTCACCGTCTCACTGATGCTCGTCGCGGTGCTCATCGCTCTGCTGATCGGGATCCCTCTCGGCATCTGGGCCGGCCTCTCCGAGCGGGCCGAGGTGATCATGCGCGGCTTCCTCGACACTGCGCAGGTACTGCCCGTCTACGTGTACCTGCTGCCGCTCGTGGTCGCGTTCGGCATCGGCGATGCGTCGGCCGTCATCGCCACGGTCATCTATGCCGTGCCGCCGGCGGTCCGCATCACCAGTCTCGGCATACGCGCCGTGCCGGCCACGACCATCGAGGTCGGCGAATCGTTCGGGTGCACGAACACGCAGTTGCTGCGCAAGGTGCGCCTGCCGCTGGCCCGGAGGCCAATCCTGCTCGGCGTCAACCAGGTCATCATGATGGCGTTCGCGATCGTGGTCTACGCGTCCCTGATCGGTACCGCCGGTCTCGGCGGCGAGGTGCTCACCGGCCTGCAGAAGGTCGACGTCGGCAGGGCGTTCGCGCCTGGGCTCGCCATCGTCTTCGCCGCCATCGCGATCGACCGGGTCACAACCGGACAACGGTCGACCTCGTCGCGGGCGGGCCGCATCTGGGCCCGACCCCCGTGGATCACAGCGCTCGGCGAACGGCCGGCGGTCGTCGCTGCCCTCGGTCTGTTCGCGCTGGCCGCTGTCGCGATCATCGCCAAGGCCACCGGCGCCGACCACTTCCCGTCATCGTGGAGCATCGACGTCGTCACGCCCGTCAACGACGCCGCCGGATGGGTCGGCGACCACTTCCGCAGAGGCGTTCCCATCGTCGGGGGCACAGGCTCGTTCAGCGACTTCGTCGTCCTGCACCTGCTCAACCCGGTGCGCGATCCGCTGCAGTCGGCGGCCTGGTACGTCATCGTCGCCATCGCGGTGGCGATCGGCTGGCTGGCCGGCGGGTTGCGCATCGCGACCCTCGCCGCTGTGTGTTTCCTCGGTCTCGGCGCGCTGCGGATCTGGGACCTGGCGATGGACACGCTCAGCCAGGTGCTGGTCGCCGCTGCCTTGAGCCTGCTGATCGCGATACCGCTCGGCATCTGGGCCGCCCGCTCGAGCGTCGTCGAGCGGCTCCTGCGCCCACTGCTCGACGTCGCCCAGGTCATGCCGGCCTTCGTCTACCTCGTCCCGGTCATCTTCTTGTTCAACGTCGGGCGTGTCCCCGGGGTCGTTGCGTCCATCATCTACGCCGTGCCCCCGGGCATCCGCCTGACCACGCTCGGCCTGCGCCAGGTGCCGTTCGCACCACGCGAGGCGGCGACGTCGTTCGGGGCCACGCCGCGACAGGAGCTGCTCAAGGTGCAGCTGCCCCTCGCCGCGAGGTCGATGCTGCTGGCCGTCAACCAGGTGATCATCATGGTCCTCGCCGTCCACGTCGTCGCCTCGCTGATCGGCGCAGGCGGCCTCGGTCTGGAGACCGTCTACGGCCTGACCAAGAAGCAGATCGGCCGCGGCATGGCCGGCGGGCTCGGCATCGTGTTCCTCGCGGTCTTCCTCGATCGCGTGACCCAGGCGTTCGGCACACGATCCGAGCGGACCGACTGACCAGTGCAGTTACTGTGCAGCGAGAAGATTCCACACAACAGCAAGGGGAGAACATGAAGCGAAGGAACGCACGAACGGCCAGCTGGCTGCTCGCGGGTGTGCTCGTGGCCGTCGCAGCCGGATGCGGGAGCGATGCCAAGACCTCGAGCGCCAGCACCGCAGCACCCGCCGATTCGACAGCCGGATCCACAGGTGCCGGCGCGACCGGCGCCGGCATCACCCTCGCTGTCAACCCCTGGACCGGCTCGGCCGTCAATGCGAACGTCGCCAAGGTCGTCCTCGAGTCCAAGCTGAACACCGCAGTGACGCTCACCGACATCGACGAGAACGCGACCTGGCCGGGCATGGACGCCGGTGACATCGACGCCGTCCTCGAGGTCTGGCCGTCGGGCCACGCCGCCGACGTCAGCACCTATATCGACGAAAAGAAGTCCGTCGTCGACCTCGGCTTGCTCGGACCCGATGCGAAGATCGGCTGGTACATCCCCACCTTCATGCTCGCCGACCACCCCGAGCTCGCCACGTGGGAAGGCTTCAAAGACCCCGCGACCGCCAAGCTGTTCGCAACTGCCGAGTCCGGTGACGATGGCCAGTTCCTGATGGGCGACCCGAGCTACGTCAGCTACGACGATCAGATCATCGCCAACCTGAAGCTTCCGCTGAAGTACGTCGTGGCAGGTTCAGAAGCCGCATTGATCACTGCGATCAAGGCCGCGATCGCCGACAAGACCCCGCTGCTGATGCAGTTCTGGCAGCCGCACTGGCTGCAGAGCCAGGTCGAGCTGACCGAGGTCAAGCTGCCCGACGTGACCGATGCCTGCCTCGCCAGCGCAGCCGCTGCCGACGGCAAGTACGCCTGCGACTACCCGGTCGATCACCTGTTCAAGGCGGCATCGGCCAAGCTCGAGTCGAAGAACCCGGCTGCGTTTGGGTTCCTCTCCAAGATGCAACTGACGACCGATCAGCAGAACGAGATCGCCGCCACGATCGACGGCGACGGAATGACGCCCGCCGATGCCGCCAAGGCCTGGGTCGAGGCGAACCCCGACATCGTCGCGACCTGGCTGTCCTGATCCCCTGACCCGCCCTCAGGTGACCCAGCTCGGGCCGCTTCGAACCATCCGTACGATGCCCGCCGGCCGAACAACCGGCGGGCATCTTCGTGTCGGATCGCATCTCGTGCCACGGATGAGGCATGATGGCGGGAGTTGGATCCAGACCGACCCGACCGTGCAACCAAGGGGAACGCATCGTGCAGATCAGTGTCACCGTCAACGGCACCACACACGAAAGTGATGTCGAGCCACGCACCTTGCTCGTCCACTACGTACGCGAGAACTTGGGCCTCACCGGTACGAACGTCGGGTGCGACACGTCGTCGTGCGGTGCCTGCACGCTGCACCTCAACGGCGAGGCCGTGAAGAGCTGCACCGTGCTCGCCGTCCAGGCCGACGGCCAGGACGTCGCGACCATCGAGAGCCTCGCCGTCGACGGTGTGCTGCATCCGATGCAGCAGGCGTTCATGGAGAACCATGGCCTGCAATGCGGGTTCTGCACCCCAGGAATGGTGATGGCGTGCATCGGGTTGCTCAACGAGAACCCGGACCCCACCGAAGCCGAGGTCCGCTACGGACTCGAGGGAAACCTGTGCCGCTGTACGGGCTACCACAACATCGTCAAGTCCGTGCTGGCCGCAGCCGCCACCGCCAACGCTGTGAGCGCATCGTGATCCCCGCCGCGTTCGACTACGTCCGGGCCGGTTCGGCCGAAGAAGCGATCAGCCTGGTCGGCGAGTACGGCGAGGATGCCAAGCTGCTCGCCGGTGGCCACTCCCTGCTGCCGCTGATGAAGCTGCGCCTTGCCCAGCCATCGGTGTTGATCGACATCGGCCGGATCACCGATCTCTCCTACATCCGCGACGCCGGCGACCACATCGCGATCGGCGCGCTGACCCGGCACATGGACGTCGAGACTTCGTCGGTGCTCGCCGAGCACGTGCCGCTGCTGGCCAGCGCAGCGAGCTACGTCGGCGATTCCCAGGTCCGCCACCGTGGCACCATCGGCGGTTCCATCGCTCACGCCGACCCTGCGTCGGACCTGCCTGCGACCACGCTTGCGCTCGGCGCGACCTACGTCGTCCAGGGCCCGAACGGTACCCGTGAGATCGCCGCCAAGGACTTCTACATCGGCTTCCTCGAGTCCGCCCTCGAGGCGGACGAGATGATCACCGAGATCCGCGTCCCGAAGATGGGGGGCGCCGGCTGGAACTTCCAGAAGTTCAACCGTCGCGCTCAGGACTGGGCCATCGTCGGCGTTGCTGCCTGGCGCAACGGGACCTCGGCCGGTGTCGGCCTGGTCAACATGGGCTCCACGCCGATCCTCGCAACCCAGGTTGCCGAGGCCATCGCCGCCGGAGCCAGCATCGAAGACGCCGCTGAACTCGCTGTCGCCGACGCCGAGCCGCAGGCCGATCTCAATGCCAGCGTCGAGTACCGCGGTCACCTGGCCAAGACACTCGTCCGCCGCGCCCTGACCGCCAGCACCCAGTAGTCCAGCGCCATTCGGCCGGCGTTCGCCGTGCCGTCACTCGCGGGCGCAGTCTGTGTAGCGTGATCCGAATGTCGGAAACCACCCTCGCGCCAGCTGAGCCGCTCAGCAGCGCACCGGTCTCACCGGCATCGAGCTCGCCGCGCCCGACGCTGCGCACAATCGTTCCCGCCGATCCGTGGTTCACGGTCCGTCTGATCGGGTTCGGCGTGTTTGCCGTTGCCTACGTGATCTGGTTCATCGAGAAGGGCCTGATCATCGATCGCATCTCGGTCGGGATCTCGGTGTTGATCTTCATCGTCATCGGCCATCTCGGCCGCCCGCTGCGGCGCTGGGCCTGGCTCGTGTTCGACTGCTTGTGCTACTCGGTGATGTGGTTCTGCTACGAGGAGAGCCGCGGCTGGGCCGACCGGGCCGGCTTCGAGCTGCAGGTCCAAGCGCCGCGCAACATCGACCGCTTCCTGTTCTTCGGCCACGACCCGAACGTCGTCCTGCAGCGCCATTTCTACGACGCGCGCACGATCCACTGGTACGACAAGGTGGCATCGGCGACCTACTTCACCCACTTCATCTTCCCCGTCATCGCGATCGCCGTGTTGTGGGTGTCGAGCCACCGCGAGTGGGCTCGGTTCATGAAGCGGTTCGCCTCGCTGCTCATCGTGGCCTGCGCGATGTTCGTGATCCTGCCGACGGCGCCACCGTGGATGGCCGACAAACGCTTCCACGTCATCGACCACCTCGCCCGGCACACGGGTCGAGGGTTCAGCTCGCTCGGCCTGAAGGGCTTCGTGAACAGCTGGCAATCGGCGCTCGACTGGGGCAATGCCGTCGCGGCGATGCCGTCGCTGCACTCGGCGTTCGCACTCTTCGTCCCTGCCTTCTTCCTGCCGCGGATCAAGCCGATCTGGCTCAAGGCCGTCGTGCTCTGCTTCCCGGTCGTGATGCTGACCTCACTCGTCTACTTCGGCGAGCACTGGGTCATCGACGGCCTCGTCGGCTGGATGCTCGTCGGCCTCTCGTTTCTGTTCTGGGGCTGGTTCGAGCGTCGGCAGTTGCGGGTCCGGGCCAGCAGAGCGCGCACCTTCCTCGGCGTCGCGGCATGAGGGCACCAAGGTTCAAGCTGCGTCACGTGATGCTCGACGAGTCGTTCATCCACGCGCTGCTCGCCACCGACGCGCCGCAGCACGCTGGAGCCACCGAGCTCTACCGCACCCTCGTCGATCGTTACCAGATGAGCCTCGACCAGCTGTATGCACTGTCGACCGTACTCGGTGACCTGCCCGTCGAGTTCCGCCGCAACGCACTCGCTCCGGTGCTCGAGCTGAACGTCGCCCGCCAGCACCGCAAGGCGGCCGCGCAGATGAACGCAGCGTTCTCAGCGGCCACTGCGCTGACGCTGGTGATGATGCGTCGCGAGCGTGTCCGCACGGTTGCGACCGCCTCGCACGACTACGACGCGCTCGAGGTCTCCGTGTTGAGCGTCGCCGATGTGCCGGTCGCCGTGACGTTGATCGATGATGTGACCTCGTCGGCTTCACCCGCACCGCTCGCCGGTCCGGCTCCGG
>JANXUX010000431.1 GCA_025351965.1 Actinomycetes bacterium
CGCTGAACAGCGCCGGCTTCACCCCGTTGGCCTTGGCGAATGCCTTGCGGATCGGTTCCAGCAGCCCGGTGTATGTCGCCGGATTGCTGCGCCGCGAACCGCGGATCGGTGCCTGGTCCACCGACACCACGCCGTCGCGTCCGGACACCGATCCGTGCATCAGCGAGCTCTTGCCCGAACCGGCGACGCCGGTCACGACCACCAGTACGCCGAGCGGGATGTCGACGTCGACGTCGCACAGGTTGTGAGCCGTCGCGCTGCGGACCTCCAGCGCGCCCGTCGGTGTCCGCACCGTGTGCTTCAGTGTGGCCCGGTCGCCGAGGTGCCGGCCGGTGAGCGTGCCGCTCGCACGCAGCGCATCGACGGTGCCCTCGAAGCAGATCGTGCCACCGCCTGATCCGGCGCCCGGCCCGAGGTCGACGACGTGGTCGGCGATCTCGATCGTCTCCGGCTTGTGTTCCACGACCAGCACGGTGTTGCCCTTGTCGCGCAGCCGCAGGAGCAGGTCGTTCATCCGTGCGATGTCATGAGGGTGCAGTCCCGTGGTCGGCTCGTCGAAGACGTAGGTGACGTCGGTCAGCGCGGAGCCGAGGTGGCGAACCATCTTGACCCGCTGCGCCTCGCCGCCGGACAACGTGCCCGACGAGCGGTCGAGCGAGAGGTAGCCGAGTCCGATCTCGACGAACCCGTCGAGCGTCTGGCGCAGCATCGCCAGCAGCGGTGCGACCGACGGCTCGACGATCGTACGGACCCACGCGGCGAGATCGCTGATCTGCATCGCGCACGCCTCGGCGATGTTGACGCCCGCGATCATGGACGAGCGTGCACCGTCGCTGAGCCGTGTGCCGCTGCACTCCGGGCACGTCGTGAAGGTGATCGCCCGCTCGACGAAGGCCCGGATGTGTGGCTGCAGCGAATCGACGTCCTTGGACAGCATCGACTTCTGGATCTTCGGGATCAGACCCTCGTAGGTGAGGTTGATCCCGTCGACCTTGATCTTGGTCGGCTCCTTGCGGAGCAGGTCGTGCAGCTCCTTCTTCGTGAACTTCCGGATCGGCTTGTCCGGTTCGAAGAAGCCGCAGCCGCTGAAGATTCGGCCGAACCAGCCGTCCATGCTGTAGCCGGGGATCGTCAGCGCACCCTCGTTGAGCGACTTGCTGTCGTCGTAGAGCTGGGTCAGATCGAAGTCGGTGACCGAGCCGATCCCCTCGCAGCGCAGGCACATGCCGCCGGTGATGCTGAAGCTGCGTCGCTCGACATGCTTGGCCCCGCCCTTGTTCGTCGTGACGGCGCCGGCGCCCGAGATCGACGCGACGTTGAAGGAGAACGACTGCGGCGAACCGTGATGGGGTCGCCCGAGCCGGCTGAACAGGATGCGCAGCATCGCATTGGCGTCGGTGGCCGTCCCGACCGTGGATCGGCCGTCACCGCCCATCCGCTGTTGGTCGACGATGATCGCTGTCGTCAGCCCCTCGAGTACGTCGACCTCGGGGCGCGCCAGGGTCGGCATGAAGCCTTGCACGAAGGCGCTGTAGGTCTCGTTGATCATCCGCTGCGACTCCGCCGCGATGGTCGCGAACACGAGCGAGCTCTTGCCGGAGCCGGACACGCCGGTGAAGACTGTCAGGCGTCGCTTGGGGATCGCCAGGCTGACATCTTTGAGGTTGTTGGCACGTGCGCCGTGAACACGGATCAGATCATGGCCGTCGGCAGCGTGCACCACCGTCAGGTCTCCTCGGGTGTCACGACGTCGTCGGCCGTTGCCCATCCGAGATGGAGCCTGTCGGCGGCAGCATCGATCGCATCGAGCAATCGCTCGATCGAGCCGCGACAGGTCTCGAGATCGTTCGGGGTGAGCAGGACGACGTTGCCGGTCGTGGTCTCGGCCACCACGACCGGCGCGACGCCGCCGGCCGCGAGCCGGATTGCGTCCGGCTGGTCGTTGCGGTGCCAGGTGTCGAAGGGGACTGGCAAGCCGGCCTGGCAGCTCGTCCATTCCGGACGCGTGCGGATCGACCCGTGGGTGATGTCGCACAGTGAGCAGTGTCGTCGCCCGAGCCTGGCGCCGATCCAGTAGGCCAACTCACCGCGCACGGTGCTGTCGGCGTCGTACACCCCCGCGAGTCGCTCGATCCTGGGGCCCGACGGCCGCTGTGCGGAATCCATGATGACAGCATCGCACGCAACATCGGGCAGGGTCGGATCCCTAGACTGCGGGAGTGACGCCACCGATGCAGGATGCCGGACTGGCGCAGCTCACGGCATTGTTGGACGGTGCGCATCTGGCGGCCCCCGATTCATTGCCGACGGTGGTCTCGATGGCGGCCGGGGTACTCGGCTGGTCCGCGCGGATCTACCTGATCGACTACGAGCAGCGCACGCTCGTCCCGCTCCCGGTGGCCGGCACCGAACTGCCGGGGACGGAGTTCGTGGAGACGACGCTCGCCGGCCGGGCGTTCCGAGCGGTCGAGTCGATGCCGAGTGAAGCGGATGACGAGCCGAGGCTGTGGGTTCCGCTGCTCGACGGCGTCGAACGCTTGGGCGTGATCGACCTTCGATTCCTGCTCGGGTCCGACATCGATGCCGAGCCACTACGCGATCAGGTCCGCTGGTTCGCCCATCTCGTCGGGCATCTCGTCGCAGCCAAGAACCCGTATGGCGACAACTTCCACGCAGCCCGTACCGGTGGCCAGCGCAGCGTCGCCTCGGAGTTGATCTGGTCGCTGCTGCCTCCCTTGACGATGGCGTGCGAGGGGCTGGTCATCTCCGGGCTGCTGGAGCCGGCGGAGAAGGTCGCCGGCGACGTGTTCGACTACGCGATCCAGGACGGCGTCGCGCACGTGGCGATGTTCGATGCGACCGGCCACGATCTGAACTCCAGCGTCATCGGCTCGCTCGCCCTGGCGGCTTACCGGAACGGCCGCCGCAGTGCGTTGGACCTCTCGGCGATCGCCTCGCGCATCGACTCGACGTTGCTCGAGTTCGCTCCGGACACGTACGCGACCGGTGTGATTGCGGAGCTCAGTCTCGCGACCGGCGTGTTCCGGTATGTCAACGCCGGTCACCTCTCGCCGTTGCTGCTCCGCGGTGGCAAGGTGGTCAAGTCGCTCGACGCCGGGCGACGGATCCTGCTCGGCTTCGCGAACCGCGTGGTCGAGCCGATCGACGAGAACCTCGAGCCCGGAGACGTCATCGTGTTCTACACCGACGGCATCGTCGAGGCGCGAGACCAAGGGCGCGACTTCTTCGGTCTCGAACGGTTCATCGACGTGCTGGAGCATTCCGCGGCCGAACATCGCCGCGCCTCCGAAACGCTGCGCCGGGTCGTGCATCGCGTCCTCGAGCACCAGAACGGCGTGTTGCAGGACGATGCTTCGGTGTTGATGATCGAGTGGCAGGGCGACAGCGCTGCGGAGATGACGGCGGGCTGAGTGACGCAGCCGGTCAACGACGAACGCCGTCCGTACGACCTGTTGGTCTCACGGACGGCGTTGCGTACCGACGGGCGTCAGGCGGCGTCAGCCACCGGCCGCGAACTGCTGCGAGATGCGGTTGGCATCGAGCTTTGCAGCGACGATCGCCGGGAGGCCGCTCAGCTTGGCGATCCAGCCGTCGTTGCACTCGAAGGTGCCTCGAGCCTCGGGAGCGACCCGCTGGTATTCCGTGCCGACGAGGTGCAGCATGACGTTGCACGTCGGGGGGTGGTTGCCGCCCGGATCGTCGGCGGAGTGGAGGCCGTGACCGGTCCAGGTGTGGGTGTTCTTGAGGTTCTCGATGGTGCACGCCCGAGTCAGATCCGCGCCGCAGGCCGACGCAGCCGTGGCCCAGAGCAGGAACGACGATGTGGCCTGGGCCCCGAGCAGCGACACGTCGCCGCCGGCCGCGCTGATCAGGTCGAGGTAGTCCTTCGTGGCCGGGTTCACATCGGCCTCCTCGAATGGGAGAAAGGCCATGCGCACATACATCTTGTCGAGCGCACCGTCGGTGTTGGCGGCGGCACAACCGGCCTCGTAGTGGTTCGAGTCGGTGATGATCGGGACATCGAACCCGTTGGCCTTGGCTGCCTGCGCGAACAGCTGCAGGTTGGGCAGGCACGAGCCGGACCAGTAGACGGCAGTCGAACCGGCCTCCTGGAGTTGCTTGACGAACGGTGTCCAGTCGGCCTCACCGGTGATCGAGTACTCGAGGTTGGTCTCCGAGAAGCCCCAGCCGTAGGCGGGCGCAGCGGCGACGACCTTGTCGCGCACCTCCTGCGTCGCCGAGAAGTTACCGACCAACGGTCCGACCTTGGTGACGGCATCGCTGAGCAGAGTCGCCGACTGGGCGAAGATCCCGGCCGGTGTCTCGTCAGCTGGATTGGGCACGCCTGGGTAGACGTCTTTGCCCATCGAGAACGCCGCGCTGGTCGCATACCCCGGGACAGCAGGAAGGTTGCATCCGAGACGGATCTCCTCCTGGTTGCTGTCGAACGCCCAGCCCTCGCCGACGAGGAAGAAGTTCTTGTCGTCGCACGCGCTCTGGATCGCAGGCCCGACGTTGAGCAGCTGCGCGTCGTAGTAGTTGAAGACGATCTGGCGACCGTTGATGCCGCCCAGCTCGTTGCACTTCGCAACGAGTGCCTTCATCGCGTCGGTCATCTGATGATTGAGGCCCGGGGCGCCGGCATAGCCGGCATCGTCACCTCCGGCGATGGCCACCGAGTCCTTGGTGACGCCGACCTCGGTGCCCGTGTCGGTGTTCGCTCCGTCGCCGGCGCTGCACGGCCAGGGTGCGTCTCCGAACATCGGCCCGCTCGGCGCGGCCTCAGTCGACGGCGTCGTGTCCACGGCTTCGGTGACTGCCGTCGTATCGACCGTGCTGCCACCGGTCGCCGTGTCACCGGTCGTCGAGGCCGTGGTCTCGGCAGTGGCCGTTGTGGTGCTCGTGACCGCAGCCGCGGTGGAGTCGGCCGATTGCTCGCGGTCCTTGCCGCAGGCAGCTCCGGCGATGGCGAGCGCGCTGAAAAGCGCGACAGCCCGAATTGTGCGTTGACGCATGTGTGTTCCCCCGAACAGCAGTGGTGTTGAGTGGGCACCGTAGGACGTGGGTGGGCGACCGGGCGAAGCGAACGGACGATCGTTTTGGCTTGGCGTAGGGTTCGGGCGATGCCGTTCCGACGAGTGTGCTCGGTGATTGCGATGGTTGCCTCCACGGTGACCATCGGTGTGATCACCCCCGGTTCGATCACCGTGGCGGCGTGCGATGCACCTGCCCCGACGGGGGCGGTTGGCGCAGACGCTCAGCCGAGCGGCTTTCACTCCGTCGCGCCGGTACGCCTCGTCGACACCCGTGAGTCGGGGGCTGTGGTCGGCGCCGGCTGCACACTCGTGCTCGATCTGAACAGGAGCGCAGCTGTGCCCGCTGCCGCCGATTCGCTCGCGCTCAACGTCACTGCGGTCGCCGCCGCGGTACGAGGGTTCGTGACCGTGTATCCCTGCGGCTCGCCTCGCCCCATGGCATCGAGCGTGAACCCGCGCAAGTTCGACGCAACACCGAACTCGGTGCTGGTCCAGGTCGACGACACTCGCCGAATCTGTCTGTTCACGAACACGGCCACCCACCTCGTCGTCGACATGACCGGATGGTTCGGGCGCTTCGGGATCCCGTTCCACGCAGGCACCTCCGGCATCCGAGTGCTCGACACGCGCACTGCGCTGCGACCCGACGCGTCGACCGGACCACTGGCCGCTGTGACCGAGCTGCGCGTGCCAGTCGCCGGGACCTCGGTCGACGACGTGGCCGAGGCGGTCGCGATCAACGTCACGGTCACCGACGCGGCGTTGCCCGGGTTCGTGACGGTCTACCCATGCGGCGTGCAGCGGCCACCGACGTCGACCGTGAACTTCCTGCCGGCCGAGCAACGGTCCAACCACGTCGTGGTCGGTCTCGGAAGCGATGGCACGCTGTGCCTGTGGAGCAACGTCGCTGCCCACGTCATCGTCGACGTCGAGGGCTGGTTCGGCGGCGATCCCGGATCGGGCACGCTGTTCAGGCCGCTGCCGGGTTCGCGCGTGTTGGACACCCGAGACGGCACCGGTGGCGTGAGTACGAAGCTGGCGGCGGACGCAACCGTGTCGTTCGATCCGTCGGCCGGCGCTCGCCTGCCGCTCGGCTCGACCGTCGCCCTGAACGTGATCGCGACAGAGGCAGAAGCCGGGGGCTACCTCACGCTGTATCCGTGCAGCGTGGCACGACCGCCGACATCGGCCGTCAACGCCGTCGTCGGTACGGAGTCGACGAACATCGCGTTCGTGACCGTCGACGCGACGAGCCGGATCTGTGTGTACGCCTCGGCACCCATGCACGTCGTGATCGATGTCGTCGCGACGTTCGGCGCTGGTGGGCCACTCCGCCAACTGACGATCAGCCAGTTGACGCTCGGCCAGACATTTTCGCCCGACGCCCACGATTACACGGTCCGCTGCGTGGCCGGAGCGAACCCGCTGACGGTCCACGCCGTCGGTGCGCCGGGCACGACGGTGTCGATCACCCGCTCGTCGGCGATCGGGATCACGCCCTCCGGGCAGATCGCCGACCAGACGGTGAGCCTCGGCGAGGACGAGGCGTTCGTCGTGCGTGCCGGCCGGCCCGGTGCGGTGCCCGAGCAGTACTGGGTGCGTTGTCTCCCGCACGACTTCCCGGTCCTGCGGACCACGGGCGCCGAGACGCCGGACGCCGGCTGGTACCTCACCGACGCTGCGTTCCCGACGAGCCCGCCGAACACCGACCAGCGTCGGTACGTGATGATCCTCGACAACCGCAGCGTGCCGGTCTGGTATCACCGGGTGACGAATCCGTCGATCGATCTCACGCTGATGCCCGACGGTTCGTTGGCCTGGGTCAAGTTGCTCGGCCTGGCGTTCGGGTCCACGCCGGGCGGCACGTTCGACCTGCACCGCCTCGACGGCACGTTGGTGCGCTCCATCTCGACCGTCAGCGGCCCGACGGACCATCACGACATCGCCGAGCTGGCCAACGGCAACATCGTGCTCGCCACCTACGTATCCCGCCAGCACGTCGACCTGACCGCTCTTGGTGCTGGGTTTACCAACGACGAGTTGGTCTACGACAGCCATCTCGAAGAGATCCGCCCCGACGGCACCGTGGCCTGGACCTGGAAGAGCGAGGATCACATCCCGGTGTCCGCGTCGACGTTCGCGCAGCGGCTACCGGGGACGGCAGGTCTCGGTGTCGACCTGATCCACGTGAACTCGATCCACCTCGCGCCAGACGGTGATCTCATCGTCTCGGCGCGGCACACCGATGCCGTCTACAAGATCCGCCGCAACGCCGCCGGCGACGTCGTCTGGCGCATCGGCGGGAACCAGAGCGATGTCACCTTCGTGGGTGATCCGCTCAATGGCTTCGCCCGCCAGCACGATGCCCAGTTGCTTCCCGACGGCCACCTGCTCCTGTTCGACAACCGCACCACCGTCGGCCGGCCCCGTGCGGTCGAGTACGCGCTCGATCTGACCACGCGCACCGCCACGCTCGTCCGGTCGCTCTCCACGCCCGACGTCCTGGCGTCGGGTGGCGTCGGCAGCGTCCGCGTCGTGGGCGACGGCGACACCGTCGTGACGTGGGGTGGATCTGCGCAGCCGGCGTTCACCGAGTTCGATGATGCGGGCGACGTGCTGCAGGCAACGACGATGGTCGGCCATTACCCGTACCGAGTCGACAAACAGCCGGTCGACGCCTTCGACATCGACCTGCTCCGGCTCACCGCCGGTCGTTAGGTGGCGCCGGCAACGAGCCCCTATCGAGCGAGATGGATCGGCAGCTGCTTGAGGCCGTTGTTGAGGTTGGAGCGGATCCGGCGTGAGGGGCCGGTCTGCTCGATGGTCGAGAACGTGTTCAGCAGCTCGTCGAAGAACACCCGGCCCTCGAGCCGGGCGAGGTGCACGCCGAGGCAGAAGTGCTGGGCGAAACCGAACGACAGGTGCTGGTTCGGTGACCGGCGGATGTCGAACTGCTGGGCGGTGTCGCCGAACACCGCTTCGTCGCGGTTGGCCGAGGTGTACATCATCGCGACCTTGTCGCCCTTGGCGATCTGCACACCGTTGAGCTCTGTGTCCGACAATGCGGTGCGGCGGAAGTAGTGCAGCGGGTTGGCGTAGCGCAGGATCTCTTCGACGGCGCCGACCATCAGGCTGCGGTCGGCGCGGAGGTCGGCGAGCTGATCGGGGTGAGCGAGCAACGCTTCCAGGCCCGACGAGAGCATGGTCTTGGTCGTATCGTTGCCTGCCGTCACGAGCTGGACGAAAAAGCTGGAGAACTCGACCTCGCTCATCGGACCGTCGCCGAAGTTGCCGGCGAGGATCAACGAGGCGAGATCCTCCTTGGGCTCCTCCTGGCGGCGCTTGACGGCGAACTGGTATGCGTACACACCCATGTCGCTCAGCCCGCCGCCGGCCCGATAGCCGCCTTCACCTGCGAGCTCAGGATCCTGGGCGCTCGTACTCTGCTCGGCCCAGTCGCGGATCTGGTCCCAGTCCTCTTCCGGGATGCCGACGAGCTCGCCGACGACCTGACTGGGCAGCGACCCGGAGACATCATGGACGAACTCGACGTCGCCCGTTTCGGCGGCCTCGGTGAAGATCGCCCGGCACAGCTCGCGGATGCGGGCCTCCATCTGTCCGATGACCTTGGCCTGGAAGCTCTCCGCCAACGGCTTGCGGTGCGTCGTGTGGCGCGGCGGGTCCATCATCAACAGCATGTTCTTGGACTGCTCGAGCTGCTCCGGAGCCATGTCCTCGAGCACGACGCCACCGATCTCGGCCGAGTAGATGTCCGGGCGACGCGAGACCTGGGTGACGTCCGCATGACGCATCACGGCCCAGTAGCCGGGCTGGTCCGGCATCGGCTGCCAGTGCACCGGGTCGTTGTGGCGGAGGTCGGCGAAGATCTCGTGGATCGGCCCGTCGACGTACAGGTCCGGGTCGTAGATGTCCGGAAAGCGCTGCGTGTCCTGGCTGTCGGCCGTGGTGGTCACTGCGTCAGCCGACGATGACGTTGGGACGGCCCAGACCCTGGGCCTCGGCGAGCATGAAGTACGCCGCGAGCGTGGACGCTCCGTCGGTGACGGACTCGACGTTGCCGTCGGCATCGAGGTTGAGGTTGGCGCCGTACATGTGGAACCAGACCTGGGTGTCGTCCTCGACGCAGACCAGCGTGTGCACCGAGCCGGCGGGCTCGTAGAGGAACGAACCGGCGGTGTTGACGTAGTCGTACTCGGCGTACTTCCAGGCCCCGCTGCGGGTGTAGCCCCACACGGGTCCGGTGTGGCGATGGGTCTGGACCGCAAAGCCCGTCTGGAAGATGTTCTCGATGATCCAGAGGCCCTCGGTGGGGCGTACCTGGAGCAGGCGCATCTTGTTGCCGCCACCGATCTCGACCCACGGGATGTCCCCGTCGCCGATGTGCACGGCCTCGGGTGCGTGCTGCGATGTCATCGTCATGATGTTCTCCTTCGTTCGTTCCGTATCCGTGTTGCATTCTCCCGCACCGCACCGATCCGCGGCGAACGCAAGGCCGCTCGCGTCGGTCCGTCGCGACGACAGGTCGCGTTGTAGGTTCCCCGTCCGTGCAGTACGACCCATCGTTGCGCCCGGCGCAAGTGACACCACCATTCGACGCCTTCGTGCCCCGGCACGAGATCGTGCGCGACGGCATCGGCCTCTCGTTCATTCACGAAGGCGCAGGCGGGCACGAGGGTGCCGGTGGTTACCCGCTGCTCCTGCTGCACGGATACCCCGAGACCAAGCGGGTCTGGTGGCGCAACATCGCCCCGCTCGTCGCCGCCGGCTTCGAGGTGATCGCCCCCGATCTGCGCGGCTACGGCGACAGTGACCTGTCGCCCGACGACGCCTACGACCTGACCATCTACAGCCGTGACCTGTATGCGCTCGTCCATGATGTGCTCGGTCACGAGCGGTGCGCGATCGTCGCCGGCGACATCGGCGGTGTCGTCGCGATCGACATCGCCCAGCGCTTCGAGGGATTCGTCGACCGGCTGTGCTTCTTCAACTCCGTGCCGCCGCCCACACCCGGCTTCGACCTCTCCACGTTCAGCGCGCTGCGCGGCGGACCGACCGGCGACTACCAGGAGTTGCAGGGTGCTCGACCGGACGAGCTGGCCGCGATGCTGAACACACCCGAGGCCCGTCGTCAGTGGATCGCAGCGATGTACACGAGCCGGTTGTGGGCTTCGACGGGCACCTTCACCCGTGAGGAGGTCGACTTCATGACCGAGCCGTTCGCCGACGAGGCCCACCTGCGCGCGTCGTGGGCGCCGTATCAGCTCGCCCACGGCCGGCCGATGTCGGAGATGCCGATGTCGTTCGGTCCGGTGACCATCCCGACCCTGGTCCTCTACGGCCACGACGACCACGTCGTCGGCGACGACTTCATCCCTGCCTGCGAGGTCGCGTTCACGAACCGGATCGGCCCGCTGGTCGTACCCGGCGCCGGGCACTTCCTGCAGTGGGAGCGAGCCGACATCCTCAA
Source organism: Actinomycetes bacterium (assembly GCA_025351965.1). Lineage (GTDB taxonomy): Bacteria > Actinomycetota > Acidimicrobiia > Acidimicrobiales > Ilumatobacteraceae > WLMZ01. Next base: position 10,546 of record JANXUX010000431.1, read on the forward strand.
CCCGTTGCTGATCGCGATGTTCGGCGACCTGATCGGCTGATGCTGCGCGGTTGACGGCGGCCCGTCAGCGTGCGCCGCGCACGAGGCGGCCGGGACGGGCGCCGGTGTCGGCATCGTTGCGACGGGTGACGACACCGCTGACGATCGTGGCGACGTATCCAACGGCATCCTGGGTCAGTCGCGTGCCTCCGGCGGGGAGATCGGACACGGCGTACGGCATCAGCAGATCGAGGCGCTCGAGGTCGATCACGTTGACGTCACCCTTCTTGCCGACGGTCAGCGTGCCGCGGTCGCCGAGCCCGAACAGTCGTGCCGTGTCGAGAGTGTGCATCTTCACGGCGAGTTCGAGGGGCAGCCGAGCGCCCTTGGTGCGGCGCTTGACCCAGTGCGAGATCTGGTACGTCGGCATCGATGCGTCGCAGATGGTCGCGAGATGCGCGCCGCCGTCGGCCAAGCCGGGAACGGATGCGGGATGGACCAACATCTCGTGGATGTCGTCGTGGTTGCCGTAGCAGAAGTTGAAGAAGGGCACGACGAACAGGGCCTTGCCGTCGAAGTCGAGCATCAGGTCATAGAACAGCTCGAGCGGGTCGACGCCGTCCGCCTCGGAGCGGGCCTTGATCGACTCGTCCGGCGACGGCTCGTAGTCGGGCTGCTCGGCCAGCGCGAAGACCATCTCCGGTCGGTAGGCGACCAACAGGCCGATGCCCTCGTACTTGTCGCCGGTCTCGACCGTGTCGGCCTCGGCGAGGATGGTCGCGCGGGTCTCGGGCTTGCGCAGCTCGGTGACGAGCGCCTCGAACGTCGCGCTCTCGGCGAGCAGCCGGGCGAACGTCGCCCGCTTGACGAAGGGATGACGCGACGTCAACCCGAGCAGCATGCCGAACGGACGGTTGGCGACCTGGGCGACGAGCTCGGCGCCGTCCTCGTTGGCATCGGTGCATCGGTCGAGGATCTCGCGCCACAGGTCGGGCGCTGCTGCTGATTGGAGCAGCAGGAACGACACCGGGATCTTGAACTCGGCGGACAGCCGCCGCATCCAGTCCAGTTCCTTGAGCGCGGCCTCCGGGTCCTGGCCGTCGGCGCCGGACTCAGCGATCTGGAAGACAGCGCGGCCGGCCCCCTGCATCGACGCAGCGATGCCGAACAGCTCGTCCTCGGAGGCAAAGGTCCCGGGGACGGGATCGCCGGCAGCAGTCGTGTGGCCGAGTACGCGCGACGTCGAGAACCCGAGTGCCCCGGCCTGGATCCCTTCGCGCACGATCGCACCCATCGCATCGATGTCGGCCGACGTCGCTGGCTCGTTGGCCACACCACGCTCGCCCATGACATAGGTCCGTACCGCGACGTGGCCGATCTGGGCGGCGAGGTCCATCGAGAAGTTGCGTGCCTCGAGTGCGTCCAAGAAGTCGGGGAAGCTCTCCCAATTCCAGGGCAGACCGGCCCGCAGCACGTCGCCGGGGATGTCCTCGACGGACTCCATCGTGGTGATCAGCAGCTCGTGGTCCGCCGGCCGGGCCGGCGCGAAGCCGACGCCGCAGCTACCGACGACGACCGTGGTCACGCCGTGGCCGCTGGTCGGCGAGAGCGCTGTGTCGAAGGTGGCCTGACCGTCGTAGTGCGAATGGATGTCGACGAAGCCGGGCGTGATGACGAGGCCAGTGGCGTCGATCGTCTCCGCGGCCTCGCCGGTCACCGTCCCGCCGACCTGGATGATGAACCCGTCGGTGATCGCGATGTCACCGATGAAAGGCGCTGCGCCCGTTCCGTCGACGATCGTCCCGTTGGTGATGACCAGATCGAACATGTTGTTTCCCCTGTGTTGTCGTTGGCGTTGACTGCGTTGTCCTGCATGACCGAACCGCGGCCCCCGCATCATGATGCGACCTGCTCCGCCGTCGGACAATGATTTACACCTCGTAAATCCGGCGTACAGTCACCGGTCTACAGTCATGGTGTGCCGAGGGGATCGCCGCAGACCGACCGGGTGATGGCGGTCGTCGCCCTGCTCACCGAGCGTGGCGACGACGGTGCGACGCTGTCCGAGATCGCCGACGCGCTCGGGCAGAGCCGGGCGACATTCGTGCACGTCCTGGCCGCGATGGCCGCCGGCGGGTTCGTCGTGCGCCGCCCGGTGGATCGTCGATATCACCTCGGCCCGGCGTTGATCGCTCCGGGCCAGGTCGCCGCCGGTCGCTTTCCTGCGCTCGGCGAGACGCGGGTGGCCATCGAGGAGCTCAGCCGCACGCTCGGTTACGCCGTGTTCGTGTTCGGGCGCGATGGCGATCATGCGCGGCTGGTCGACGCAGTCTGGGATCTCCGCCGGCCGAGTCCTGCGCTACGGATCGGCGACCTCTTGCCGATCGAGCCGCCGCTCGGATCGGTGTTCGTGGCCTGGAACGGCGACGAGGAGATCGAGCGGTGGCTGGGGCGCGGTCCGTCGTCGGTGCTGACCCGTGAGGCACTCGTGCGCCGGCTCGATGCATCGAGGGCGCAGGGGTACGTGATCGAGCTGCGCCCGCCCCAGCAGCTGCTGCACGAGCTGGTCCGGCTGGTCGGGCGTGGCCAGCAGATGCGCCGCGCCGAACGGATCAGTCCCGCGGCAGACGGTGTGGAGCACTACCTCGCTGAACGGATCGACGCGCGCTCGACCTATGAGGTGAGCACCATCAGTGTCCCCGTCGTCGGCGCAGACGGCTTCGCGCGGATGGCGATCAATCTGTTCGGCTTCGACGGCGCGATCTCCGGGGGCGAGATCGCCCAACTCGGATGCGCCACCCGTGCGGCGGCTGATCGCCTCGCCGAGCGGCTCAGGCCGGCGTGAGACGCGGGCGGGGCGTGAACGTCACCGGCATCGCCTCGGGCCCGGTGATGAAGTTCGAGTTGCGATAGGGCAGGACTGCACCCTCGGCGAGCTGGATGTCGGGGAGCCGATCGAGCAGACGGGTGAACATCGACTTCAGCTCGAGCCGGGCGAGGGAGGCGCCGAGACAGAAATGCGGGCCGAAGCCGAATGCGATGTGCGGGTTGGGCTGACGCTCGACGTTCAAGCGCTGTGGGTCCTGGAACACGGCCTCATCGCGGTTGGCCGACGGGTAGATCATCACGACCTGGTCGCCCTCGTGCATCGTCTGCCCGCCGATCTCCACCTCGGTCGTGACGGTGCGGGCCATGTTCAGAATGGGTGAGACGAAGCGGAGCAGTTCCTCGACGCCGACCTCGATCGTGCCCGGGTTGCGTGCGAGGATCTCCAGCTGATCGGGTGCTTCGATCAGGGCGAGCATGCCGCGCGAGATGACGTGGCGGGTCGTTTCGTCGCCACCGATCAGGATCAGGAGGGTCTCGTTGACGATGGACTCGTCGTCCAACTTCTCGCCGTCGATCTCGGAGTGGCAGAGGATGCTGACGAGATCGTCCTGGGGACCTCGAGCCCGGCGGTCCTCGATGATCCGCAGCTGGAACTCGCGATACTCGATGCCCGCCATCATCGCCTTTTCTGCGGCTGACTGGTCCGTGGTTGCCGACGTCCCGCGGATGAGATCGTCCGACCACCGCAGCAGGTCGTCGTAGTCGGCTGGATCGAAGCCGAGCATCTCGCCGATCACGAGCAGCGGCAACGGCGCGGCGATGTCCCACACGAAGTCGCACTCGCCGCGCTCGGCGACGCGATCGATGATCGAGTCGCACATCGTCAGCAACTTGGCCTCGTGATCGCGGACCCGTTTCGGCGTGAAGCCGCGTGCGACGAGGCTGCGCCGACGGTGGTGCTGGGGATCATCCATCGCGATCATCATCGGCAGCGCGGTGCCGTGCGGGCGCGGCGCACGCATGCTCGAGAACGTCTTCGGGTCACGCTCGACCCGGACGACATCGTGGTAGCGCGTCAGCGCCCACGTATCGGTCTTTGCGTCGTAGTACGCGGGGGCGTTTTCGCGCATCCAGCTGTACGTGTCGTGCGGAAGCGTCGCGTACCAGGATCCGTCGAGCAGATCGATCTCGTCGTGCAGGGGGTGCGTGGCCATCCGCCGAACGTAGCCAGCACGCACCGACCCAGTCACCGCGGACGGATGCGGACCCGGTCGGCAAACGGAACAATCGACGTTTGAACACCGTGCGGCGTGGCAACACCCTTCGCATCAATTCGGCCGGCGCTACGCCGACTGGTTCAAACAAAGGAGAGCAGTCATGCTCGGTTTCATTCTGTACCTCATCGTGATGGGCCTGATCGCCGGATTCATCGCTCGCGCCGTGGTCCCCGGCCGGGACTCGATGTCGGTCGGCGCCACGATGCTGCTCGGCATCGTCGGCTCCTTCATCGGCGGCTTCATCGGGTATGTACTGACCCACAAGGATGCCAACGACGGCGCCTTCCAGGCCTCCGGAATCATCGGCTCGATCGTGGGTGCGATCGTCGCCCTGCTCGTGTACCGCGCGGTGACCAGCCGCGGCACCCGCCACGCCTGAGCCGAAATTCACCCGGCCCCACGACAGTCCACGATCGGGCGAGCGGCGAGCAATGCGCCGCTCGCCCGATCGCCGCGTCTGTGCCCTCGTCTGATCTCGATGTGGTGCTACCACCACGACGGAGTGGGGTGAGCACCGTCGCCCCGGCCGATGGCGCTGCCGTACGATCGGCCGATGGCGGCTGTCCTGTACCGAGTGCGCGCTCTCTTGCGTGCACATCGGGTCTCCACGCTCGTGCTGGTGGTGCTGATCGCCGTGGTGTCGGGTGCCGTGATGGCCGTGGCAGCGGGTGCGCACCGGACGATGACGGCGCCGGACCGCTACACGGATTCCGTCGGCGGGTCGTTCGACGCGTTGGTCACCCAGCAGGACGGTGGGCCACCGGTGACTGCTGCGATCGCCGCACTGCCGAGTGTGTCCTCCGCCGGGTCGATCACCTTCGTGTTCGGTGCGATGATCGAGCCCGGGTCCGGCGAGATGGTCCAGGGTCTGGTGTTCGGTGGCTCCGCCGAAGCCAACGGCTTGCAGCTCGTCGCAGGGCGTGACCCTGCTCCTGGCAGCTCCACCGAGTTCGTCGCGACCCGCACGTTCGTCAGCCAGGCTCAGCTGAAAGTCGGGGACGAGCTCCAGCTCGCTGCGCTGACCCAGGAGCAGGCCGACAGCGGCGGTTTCGACGAGACCACGGCGTCCATCCACCGGCCAGCGGTGTTGGTGGGCGTCGTCGACGGTCCATCGCAGGTCAACGATCCTGAGCCGATCGCGTTGTTCGGGCCGGACCTCATCGTCGACGAGCCCGAGATGGGGATTGCCCTGACCTTGGTCAGCGTGCGCCTGCGGCCTGGCCAGGACCTGGCCCAGCTGCGGACCGAGCTCGACGGCTTGGCCGCCGGCCCGTCGCTGAGCGTCGCCCCGAGCACGATCATCGGCACTGACATCCGGCGCGCGGTGCAGACGTTGGCGGTGGGACTCTGGCTCGTCGTCGTCGTCGCAGGGATCGCCGCGATCGCCGTGCTCGGTCAGCTCGTCACCCGTCATGTTCGTCTCGGCGCCGTCGAACGCAGCCGACTCGTCGCGATTGGTTCCACCGACGGACAGATCGTCGCCGAATCCAGTGCGCGCGCGGCAATCCCGGTCGTGATCGGCGCCCTGCTCGGCGCCGTGGTCGCCACCGTGCCATCGTCGGTCTTCCCGGCCGGATTCTTCCGACGGCTGGAGCCCCATCCCGGATTCGAGATCGACGTCACGGTGATCCCGCTCGGTGTCCTCGTGACGATCGTCGGATTGGCGGCGTGGACCGTCGGCGTGCTGTGGATCGCTCAGCGCCCTGCGCGTTCGGCACGTCCGTCGAAACTCGTCGAGACGCTCGCGACCCGCACACCGGGCAGTGCTGCGGCGACCGGACTGCGTTTCGCCTTCACCCGTCGGGCGACCGAGCGGGCTGCGATCCGCGGACCGATCGTCGCGATCATGATGACTGTGGCCGTGCTGGTCGGTGCGATCGTGTTCGGTGCGAGCATGAGTCGCCTCATGGACGAGCCGGCGCGCTACGGCAGCAACTACGACCTGGCGATCGGCGACGACGGCGCGGCGTCGCTCGACCCCGCCGTCGAGGCGTCGCTGCGGTCAGATCCCGAGGTGACGTCGCTGACGCTCTACGCGCAGAGCCATGGACGGGTCCGCTCGACCGACATCAGCCTCCTGGGGATGCAGGTCGTGCGTGGCGGCACGACGCCGATCGTGCTCGAGGGCCGGCTCCCGGCCGGTGACGATGAGATCGCGTTCGGGCGGGTGTCCGCCGAGGACGTCGGCGCCGTGGTCGGTGGTTCGGTGGAGGTCGCCGGCACGACCGGCGTGCGTGCCTTCGCGGTCGTCGGGCTGGTCGTCGTGCCGGGGTTCGGCGCCAACGAGGGGATGGGCGACGGAGCCATCGTGACCGTCGGCGGGCTCGGGCTGGTCGACTCGGAGACCATGATCGCGAGTGCGGCGATCAGCGTCCGTGACTGGCGCAGCTCTCCGACAGCGAGCGCGAGGATCGACTCGGCCGGCCAAGAGCGGCTGCCGCCACCGTTCCGTCCCTCGGTCATCGTCAACATCGCCCGGGTCAGGGTGATCCCGTACCTGCTCGCCATTCTGCTCGGCGTCCTCGCCGTCATCACCGTGGCCAACGTCGTGCTGTCTGCGGTGCGCAGCCGCCGACGCGACCTGGTCGTGTTGCGTGCGCTCGGGGCGGAGCAGTCCTGGATCGTGAGGGTCGTGCATTGGCAGGCCACGATCTTCGTCTCGTTCTGCATCGTTGCCGGCGTGCCGCTGGGCGCCATCGCAGGAGCGGCGTTGTTCACCCGCTTCGCCGAGAGCATGGGCGCAGTCGACGACGCGTCGTTGCCCTGGTGGTGGATCGGACTGGTCGTGTTCGCGGCCGTCGTGCTCGCCAACGGGGCAGCAGCGCTGCCGAGCCGACAGGCCCGTCGCTGGATCCCGGCAGAGGTACTGCTGACCGAATGACGTCGTGCCCGGTGCGGTTCGCTGCGCGGCATGCCGACGCCTGCACGCAGAACCGTGGCGCCCCGAGACGTAACATCACGGCGTGACCAACCCGACCCTCGCCACATGGACGGGGTCCGGGTGCAGGTGAGATCGCAGCCGATCCTGGCGGGCATCATCGCTGCCCTGGTCGGCTTCTCCAGCTCGTTCACGATCGTGCTCGCCGGTCTCCACGCAGCGGGTGCGACGGATGCTCAAGCAGGTTCGGGGTTGCTGATGCTGTCCGTGGGCATGGGTCTGGTCGCCATCTTCTTGAGCCTGCGGACCAAGATGCCGATCAGCGTCGCCTGGTCCACACCGGGCGCGGCGCTGATGGTCTCCGCCGGCGTCGTCGAGGGCGGGTACAGCGCGGCCATCGGGGCGTTCATCCTCGCCGGATTGCTGGCGGTCCTCGCCGGGATCTGGCGGCCGCTCGCCCGTTGGATCGGCGCGATCCCCGGCCCGCTCGCCAGTGCGCTGCTCGCCGGCGTGCTCCTGCCGGTCTGCCTCTCACCCGCCAAGGCCGTCGTGCAGGAACCGCGCCTGACGATTCCGATCGTGGTCGTCTGGTTGCTGCTCGTCACGTTCGCCAAGCGATGGGCCGTGCCCGGTGCGCTCGTCGCCGCCGTGGTCTCGGTGGCGACAGGACCTCACAAGGCGTTCGGCAGCCTGTCGCGGATCTGGCCGCACATCACCGTCGACGCACCGACGTTCGATGCGCGCACGCTGATCGGTCTCGGCGTGCCGCTGTTCATCGTCACGATGGCGTCGCAGAACGTCGCCGGGATCGCCGTGCTCCGTTCATTCGGCTATCGGCCGGAACTGCGTCCGCTGTTCGTCTCGACTGGCGCAGCGACGGCCGTCGGTGCCCCGTTCGGCGTCCACGGCATCAACCTCGCCGCGCTCACCGCAGCGATGGTCGCCGGACCCGACGCAGATCCCCTGCCCGACAAGCGATGGATCGCCAGCGCCTCGTCCGGCGTCGCCTACGTGGTGCTCGGGCTGTTCGCGGCCCTGGCGACCGCTGCGGTCGCGGTCACGCCGCCCATCGTTGTGTCGGCCGTTGCCGGTCTCGCCCTGTTGGGCGCGCTCGGGGGAGCGTTGGCGGCGTCGATGGCCGACCATGCCACCCGCGAAGCCGCCCTCGTCACACTCGTCGTCGGTGCGTCGGGCATCACGGCGTTCGGGATCAGCAGCCCGTTCTGGGGTCTGTCGGCCGGGTTGATCGTGCACGGCCTGGCCCGATTCAAGGCCCCGCTGGAACCTGCCAACTGACCGGCGCACTGACCGGCGCACTGACCGGCGCACTGAACGGCGCACTGAACGGCGCACTGAACGGCGCACTGACCGGCGCACTGAGCGGCGCACTGAGCGGCGCACTGAGCGGCGCACTGAGCGGCGCACTGAGCGGCGCGAGGTCGACGTCGATCACGGGTTGGGACATTTCGCGCCCTCGTGCGCGGGTGTTCCCGCCCAGCGGGATCACAGCGCCCCGAGGGCGCGGTACGTCCCGAGAGCGCCCGGGTTCGTCCACCCTCCGGGGCACCACTTCGGTGGTCCCGACCTGTTCACCGGGGATTTAGTGATCAATTGCAGAATATTCTGCGATTTCGACATCCGGTTCCGGCCCCGCGCCGAAAGATAGGGCAATGAGCATCCGCACCGCCCTCCCCGCCATCGCCGCCGCCGCTCTGCTCACGTTGACCGCGTGCAGCAGTGACAGTGCGAGTACCTCG
>JANXUX010000439.1 GCA_025351965.1 Actinomycetes bacterium
GATGTCGATGTCGATGTCGATGTCGTCGAGCTCCCACACGCCGCCGCCAGCGCGCCGAGCGTCACGGCTGCCACTGCCAGACTGATTCGTTGACGCATCATCGCTCCCGGTGGGGTGGTGGACCCGATCACAGTACGAATCGACGGTCGAGCCAGCAGCCGGTCATGAACCAGGCGACGGAGAGAACTCGGCCAGAAACCCACACCGGGTCGCACCGACCTTTACGGTTGTGTCGTGGCCGGCGAACGGATCCTTCTCGTCGAAGACGACGACCGCATCGGCTCGACACTCCTGCGCGCCTTGGAGAGCAGCGGATACAGCACCCGGTGGGAACGAAGCGGTACAGACGGAATCGCAGCGGCCGAGCTGCAACACCCGGACCTGGTGTTGCTCGATCTCGGACTTCCGGACATCGACGGGCTCGACGTCTGCCGATCCATTCACAGCGCCGACGAGACGGTCGTGATCATCATGCTCACAGCGCGAGATGAAGAACTCGATGTCGTGGTCGGGCTCGACGCGGGCGCTGTCGACTACATCACCAAGCCGTTCACGCTTGCCGAACTGCTCGCCCGAATCCGTGCTCAACTCCGCCGTGCGCCTGTCGCACCCGTTCCCTCCGATGAATCCGGCGATCTCAGGATCGACGCAGAGGCCCGCCGAGCATGGCTCTGCGGAACAGCGCTCGAACTACGCGCCAAGGAGTTCGACCTCCTGGCGCGCCTGCTGGCGGATGCGGGCAAGGTCGTGTCCCGCGAAACGCTGATGTCCGACGTGTGGGATGAGCACTGGTACGGCTCGACCAAGACACTCGATTTTCACATTGCGGCGCTCCGTAAGAAGATCGACGCCGAAGGGGCCGTGAGTCGGATCACCACGCTGCGCGGTGTGGGTTTTCGCTATGAGCCGTCGTGAGGCGCCGCATCCTTGTTGCGATCCTGTCGATCACAGGGGTTGCGGTGCTCCTGTTCGGCATTCCACTGGGCGTGATGGTGGATCGCCTCGTCGAGGAGGACGCCACGCTCCGCATCGAACGCCAGACCGTACTCGCGGCACGCGAGGTGCCAGCTGACTTCGCATCGTCGGCCGATCCCATCGAACTGCCGACGGGAACCGACGGTGTGACGCTCGGGTTCTACGATCGCTCCGGCGTTCTGGTCGCTGGCAGCGGCCCGACTCCCGCCGATGCGGCGGTTCGGCGTTCGCTCACCAACCAGATCGCCACCGCAGAAACCTCGGGAGCGATCATCGTGGCGATCCCGGTCACCGCCAACGAGACGGTGATCGGTGCGATACGCGGGCAGCAACCGACGTCCATCAGCGACTCGAGAACGTTCCGAATCGTCGCGCTCGTCGCCGGTCTCGGCGTCGTCATCATCGCCATTGGTGCGGCGATCGCATTTTTCGTCGCTGGACGACTGGCGCGCCCAGTGCGACGGCTCCGAGACGCGGCCGTGCAACTCGGCGACGGTGACTTCACCTTGACCGTATCCCCCAGCAAGGTTCCCGAGATCGACGAAGCCGCCGAAGCACTCGTGCTCACCGCACGCCACCTCGACGACCTCGTCAGCCGCGAACGCTCCTTCAGTGCCGACGCCTCACACCAGCTCCGCACACCGCTCGCTGGACTCCGTGCCGGTATCGAGACCGAGCTTGCTTTCCCGAGGTCCGACCCGACCCAGATCCTCACCGAGGCACTCGACGACATCACCCGTCTCGAGCGCACGATCACCGAGCTGCTCACGATCGCTCGAACGCCGAACCTCGCTGCGTCGACGTGTTCGATCACAGACGTCCAGGATGACCTCGCCCAAACCTGGCACGGCCGTTTCGCCGCCGTCGGCAGACGCCTCACGATCGAAGATGCCACCAGGGCACCGGCGATCGCTGGTAACGGCGCAATCCTGCGACACGCCTTAGACGTCCTGCTCGACAACGCACTCATTCACGGCGCCGGAGAAACTCGGCTGACGCACACGGTCGGACCGGAGTTCGTCACCATCACCGTCACCGACGAAGGGCCTGGGATCCCGATCTCGGCAACACACCCGTCAGATCATGCGAACGGCGCACACCCCGAGGGCGGTACCTCGACCCACGGTCTCGGCCTACCACTGGCTCACCGACTGATCAACTCGATGCCGGGTCGCCTCACGATCGCGCGCACTGTCCGGGGACCCAAGATCGACATCATCGTCGGGCGAGCCGACCCGACCATCGAACGCACGTGAGTGACGGACCCGAGGGTCGCTCGAGCATTCTGGCCAAGTTCTCGCTTTCGTCCGGCCGACGTCTCGACGGTCCGTCTTTACCGTTGCAGCGATGCCAACAGCAACAAGGAAGACGACATGACCACGACAACCGGCCAGGCCCAGACCTCACCAGGGCTCCGAAACATCTTGAGCAAGGTGCCCGAGGTGACCCTCTACTTCTGGGTGATCAAGGTGTTGTGCACGACCGTTGGAGAGACCTTCGCCGACTTCCTCAACGGTAAACTCGGCGACAATCTCAACCGCACCACGCTGGTGATGGGATCCTGCCTGGCGCTTGCCCTGTTGGTCCAGTTCCGGATGCGTCGCTACGTTCCAGGCGTGTACTGGGTGGCGGTCGTGCTGCTCAGCGTGGTCGGCACCTTGATCACCGACAACATGGTCGAGCACTTCGGGGTGTCGTTGACAACGAGCACGATCCTGTTCGCGGTGCTGATGTTGGCGACGTTCGGCGTGTGGCAGCTGACAGAGAAGACGCTCTCGATCCACTCGATCCACACCGTCCGGCGCGAAGCGTTCTACTGGACCGCGATCCTGTTCACGTTCGCGCTCGGCACAGCCGCCGGCGATCTCATCGCCGAGAAGTACGACCTCGGCTACGGCAAGTCGGTCGCGTTGTTCGCCGGGCTGATCGCCCTCATCACGCTGGCCCACTGGAAGCTCGGCTTGAATTCGATCCTTGCATTCTGGTCTGCCTACGTGCTGACACGCCCACTCGGTGCCTCGATCGGCGACTTGATGTCCCAGCCCCGCCACATCGCTGCCGACGCCGACCCCGGTACCGGGAAGGGCTTCGGACTGGGTACCACCGGGACGAGCATCGTGTTCCTGGTGCTGATCCTGGCGGTCGTGATCGTGATGACCCGCCAGCAAAATCGCCACCCGGCACTCGCCTCGGACTGAACGATCGGCCGGTCATCGAACGAACTGCTCGAAGACGCGAGCGAACACTCGTGCCGGACGGATTCACCCGACGACATCAAGAAGTCGAACAGGACGGGTCAGCGATCCAAGCACATTGATGGTGTGAAGCGGCGCGGCGACGAGGATGCCGTGGAGAGGGTAGCTTGACACGCCGATCCTTGAGTACGGAGGCAACGGTGGGACAGCGAAACGAGAAGGAAGCGTTCGTCGACCGGATCGCAAAGTTCGACACCGAGATCGGCCAGAGCATCGCCAACACCTCCTTCCACCTGCGCACCCTGGCCACCATCAGCCTCGTCACCACCCATGCTGACGTTGACGGATGGTGACGTGATCAGCGTCGGCTTTCCCGAATGGCGCACATCCCGCCTCCCGATCGAATGACCACTTCAGGCCAACCACCACTGTTCCGGGCCAAGGACCACGACCAACCGAGCGTCTTCAAGGTCGAGAACCTGATCCGCGAAGCCAGACGCCAACGAGGGCTGAAGATCGTCGACGTGCCCGAGGTGTGCTTGCTCGATCCCGATGGCGACACCGTTCGTCACCTCCGTGACACGGGTGCGGCGACGCGTCTCGCGGACTGGGCGTGCTACCACTCCGAACTCTGGCTCACCGAAATCGCCGGACGACAGATCGGCATCGTCCCGTGTGCCGTCGGGGCCCCGTACGCCGTCCTCGTCGCCGAGCAACTTGTTGCGTCGGGCTGTTCACTCATCATCTCGGTCACCTCCGCCGGCGCCATCACTCCGCTCGGCCCGGCCCCGTACTTCGTGCTCATCGAACGGGCATGGCGCGACGAAGGCACGAGCATCCACTACCTCCCAGCCTCGGAGTGGAGCCATCTCCTCCAGCGGCTCGCGGACGGTCTCGCCGACGCATTCGACGGGCTCGACGAACCCGTGCACAGTGGTTCATCGTGGACCACCGATGCACCGTTCCGCGAGACGGCCGCAGCGATCGGACGAGCCGAGCGAGCTGGGATCCACGCAGTCGAGATGGAGGCGGCAGCGCTCTATGCGTTCGCCGAGGCAACTGGGTGCGACGTCGTCTGTGTCGCCCACGTCACCAACTCGATGGCGACCAGCGGTGACGACTTCGAGAAGGGCGAGGCCAACGGAACCAACCGGATCCTCGCCCTGACCTCTGCAATCGCACAGGCGCTTCGACTGACCTGAGCTGACTGCCTCAGCCGTAGGACTTGCTGTCGAGTTCGCGCACTCGACGGGCGAGGCTGGTCAGGAGCTTGCTCGCAAGGGCGGGGGTGTCCAGGACCAGTCCAGCGAACTGGCCGGCGGACAGCACCAGGATCTCACAGTCTGTCCGGCAGATCGCACTCGCCGTCCGCGTCCCGTGATCGAGCAGCGAGAGTTCGCCCAGCACTGAGCCCGGCCCCGCAGTGAGTACGGAGCGGCCGTTGCGTTTGACGTTCACCTCGCCGCTGAGCACCACGAATGCCTCGAGCCCCGACTCGTCTTGGCGGACCAGCGTGGTATCCGCCGGGAAGCTGACGTGCGTGCCGGCAGACGCCACTTTCTCGAGGTCTTTGCGCGAGAACTCGCTGAACAGATCCACCTTGCTGAGGTGATCGACGTACAGACGCTTGCTGACCATCGTCAAACCGTAGCCGCTTCCGACGGCGCCGGTGATCCGCCGCCGGCCACGAACTATCTGAGCCGGAGGGTGCCACGCGTGCTGTCGCGAGGTCTGGCGGCTGCGGCTGTACTGGCGTCGAGCTGTGTCGTGGCGGTAGCCCCACGAGTGCACGTTGCGCGCTGCCATCCAGGAATCGCACGCCCCCGCCGGAGCCGACTCGATCGCATTCGGCATCCCCGGCAACGGTGCCCACGACATCAGTCTCCTGTCGGTCGCTCCGGCCAGACCGGGTTCTCCACGAAATGGCCCTACCTGGCCGGGCTGCCGCTGGTCACCGACACGGTCACGATCGACGGCTACACCCAGCCCGGCTCCGTCCCGAACGACCTCACGAGACCAACTCGCTAGCTCCGATCCACCGGGCGCGCCGTCATACGTCCGGCAGGCCGAGTGCCGTCCGGACGAGTTGGATCTCCGCGAGGGTGTCGGGCCGTCGTGGGGTGACGGCTCCGAGTGCGACGAGTTCGGGGAGGTTGTCGAGATGCACGGCAGCGGACTCGGGGAAGAACGCGATGTCGTGTTGGACCTGCGCGGCCAGCCCGGACCCGGCGACGAGGTCGTAGGTGTTTCGTTGCACTCGCGTCTGTTCGGCCCACTCGACGCTCAGCCGGCTGAGCACCGACAGGTTGACGGCGGCCGAGGCCGACAGGAGGATGAGCCCGGCGCGCCGGGTGTTGCGGGAGATGCGGGCCAACTGGTCGATCGCGCCCGCAAAGACGGGCGCGATCACGAACGCAGCGACGTGCGCATACCGTGAGGACGTCGCGAACGCCGTCCCCAGCCCGACTCGTTCTTTGCCGATCGCTGTGAACATGATCAGTGTCGTGGCGCCGAGTGCGGCGTAGAGCGTGTTCACTCGTCGATCCGACCGGCGCGCCAGCGTGGTGGCGAGGGTGGCCACGAGCGCAAGGGTGCCAAAGCCGGCGATGCCTGCGAGACCGTCGAAGGTCGTGACGAGTCCTCGAACGACGAAGATCGGCAACTGCCAGGCGTTGCCCGGTTGAGCTGCGCCGTCGGTCTCCCACCACAGGTACCACCACGTCGCCGCGACACATTGGGGGCCGACGACGACGAGGAGGGCGAGCCATCTGCGGCGGGCTGCCAGCAGGATGACGATCCCGACCATGAAGATCGTTCCGAAGCCCGACGACATCAGCCCGATGAACGCGATCGCCGACGCAAGGTAGTCGCGTCGATCGACAGGTCCGTCGTGATCGACCAGCACGATCTGTGCGAGGAACACGACGAGGGACAGGTTGAAGCTGATCTGGATCGCAAAGATCATGTTCTCCCAGCCGGCTCCGAACACGAGCAGCACCGTGCAGACCAAGGTGGTCGTCCACGCGGAGGTGGACGAACGCCGGCACACGGTCCTCACCAGCAGCACGGCGCCGACGTGCGCGGCCATGGTCGGAAGCAGGAAGGGCCAGTACGAGCGAAGGCCGAACCATTGCTTGATGACGTGGAAGATCAGGATCGGCACGGTCAACCAGTGGCCCGCCTGGGGCTCGAGCAGCCAGTGCATCGCGCCGCGTTGGCGTCTGAGCGCGTCTCTGCCGATGACGTAATCCCAGTCGTCGCGCACGAACCACTGGTGCCTGCCGGCGAAGTAGTAGACGACGACGGCAATCGCTACCGCGGCCACGAACGCCCCGTCAGCTGCACGATCTGACCGGACGCGTTGCGACCAATCGCCCCGTGCTCGGACCGCGCTGTCGACCATGCCCACCATCAAAACCCCCCGACGCAAAGCTTCGCTCAACCGGCAGCCATGGAGCAACATCGGTCGCTCTGTTGGGCCTCGGAGCACGGGTGGACCTCGATGTGACGACCAGTTGTCACGATGGCACTGGTGGAGGAATCTCGGTTGCTCGTTGGAGCAACGCTTGTGCTGACCATCGCGTGAGAGCGACTGCGTCGTTGCGCGACAGGCCTGCGACGTCGACGAGCCAGACGATCGCCTCGATGCCGATGGTCGCTCGAATGCTCCGCACGAGCTGCATGAACTGCTCGTCGGAGAGCGCGCCACGCAGCTCCTCCAGTGCTTCGGTAATCCAGCCGATCGCTCGTCCTTGACGAAGCGGCAGATCACCGCGCTCGCTCGGGTCGATTTCGAGCGAGAGCCGCAGCATCGTGCGTTGCTGCGTCTCGGTGTCGAGGATCATCGCGCTGAAGTTGCTCACGACGCTGTCGAGGCGGTCGGCAACGTCATCGGGCGGGTTCGGCGAGAGCATCGAGGTCGCATTCATCTCCGGATGTGCGGCAAGCAGCAGTGCGCGCTTGCTCGGGAAGTAGCGGTACGCAGTCGTGCGAGAAATCGCGGCTGCCTCCGCGGCGTCCTCCACGGTTGGCGTGAGACCTGCGGCGACGAGATCGCGGGCGGCAGCGACGAGAGCGGCTCGGGTTCGGGCCTTTTGGGCGGATCGCCCGCCTGCTTCATATGAGGTTGACATCGCCCACATGGTATGTCACTCTCATCATGGTACTCAAGTCCCATGAAGGAGCCACCGTGAGCGAAGACACAGCGAGAGCATCCATCGTCCGATCGACAGAGGAGGGCGAACGCCGTTGGTTCTACGGCGGTGGTCAGCACATCTGGAAGGCCACCAGCGAGGAGACGAACGGAGCGTTCCTGCTCTTCGAAGACCGCATGGATTTCGGCAAAGTGACGCCGCTGCACATCCACCCGGACTCGGACGAAACGATGATCGTCCTCGAGGGCGAGATCCGTATGCACCTCGACGGCGACGATTACGTCATCGAGGCAGGCGGAATCGCCAGCGCACCACGTGGCGTTCCACACGCGTTCATGGTCAGCGGCGCCGATGGTGCGCGTCTGCTGTGCCTGCACACGCCGGGCTGCTGTCAGGCGTTCTACTGGGGTGCGAGCGAGCCCGTCGCCGCCGATGACGTTCGGGCTCCGGGCGAGGGTCCCGTGGACATGGATCGGGTCAGGCAGTCGGCCCGGGTCAACGGGGGCATCGAGATCCTCGGCCCGCCGCCGTTTGCGGTGCCGACGCACAGGTGAAACGCGTTCCTTCATCGAAGAAACGGCCGTCTGTCGTCATTCCTTCGATCCTCTGACGACCGTGGAATGACCTCCCTCCAGGGTTTGACCACGATGGCATCGGGTAGTGCCTCTCGCATCGCGGCGGCATCCCCAGCCGCGTCGACCGAGGGAGAAGATGTTGAGACGTTCATGGGCAGCCGCGCTCGCGTGCACGTTCGGCGTGGCGAGCTGTGGCATGTCGCCGGCGGCGTCGCACCCCACCACATCCGCTCTGCCCGCCCTGCCACCGCCGACCTCGATCGACGGCAGGTCGGACCAGGGGGCCTCGGACCCATCCCTCGGACAGCGCGTGTGGATCAACGACTGCGTGCGGTACATCCAGTACGGCGCTTACAACGGCAACCTTGCCCTGCGAGCCCTGTTCGACGCCGCTGCCCAAGACGAGGACGAGCTGCGCCACATCTGCGAGACTTACGGACAGCCAGATCTCACGGGCCTGTCGGGCCTTCACGCAGCACCTCCAGCCGCGACGTACGTGGACGGTTGAGAACCCGGCGACCGGCGACGGTCCACTAACATCGGCCCTCTCGCAGCTCGGGTCTCGACCCCGGCCACTGGATTTGGATGGGGAGGGCATGAACGGTCGGTCGCTGGTGCTCGTTGAGGACGATGCCGGCGACACGTTCTTGGTGACCGAGATGTTGGTCGAGGTCGCTCCGGACATGGTGCTCACCTGTTTCGCATCACTGCAGTCGGCGCTGAACGGGTGGCCGCCCGATGTTGATTGCGTTCTGTTGGATCTCGGTCTTCCGGACGCAATTGGACTGTCGGCGCTGGCGGAGCTGCGCGCTCGCGTGCCGGATGTGCCTGTCGTTGTTCTGACCGGCCGCATCGACGACGGAATCGGGCCGGAGGCGCTGGCTGCTGGGGCACAGGATTTTCTTGTCAAGGGTCAAGTCGACG
>JANXUX010000455.1 GCA_025351965.1 Actinomycetes bacterium
GCGATCGCCGAACTGCTGACCATCCCCGACGCCGACCGCGAGCAGGCCCGGCACTGGATCGACGACTCGTTCCACATCGAGCCAGGCGTCGGGATGATCAACGACCAGTCGATCACCGCAATGGCGAACCTGCACGTGTACCTCGCCGACCTGCTCCGCTCACGCGCTGCGGATCCCGGTGATGACATGCTCTCCGCGCTCACCCAGGCCGAGATCACCGAGGGTGGCACGACCCGCAGGCTGAGCATCAACGAGTGCGCCGACTTCGCAGTGCTGCTGATCTCAGCGGGCACCGAGACGGTCGGCAAGCTGCTCGGCTGGGCGGCCCTCCTGCTCGGCGAACAGCACGACCAGCAACAGGTGATGGTCGACGCGCCGGACGTCATCCCGAACGCAGTCGAGGAGTTCCTGCGCTACGAGGCGCCGTCACCGGTACAGGGCCGTTGGCTGCTCGACGATGTCGAGCTGCACGGCACGCTGGTGCCCGCCGGCTCGAAGGTGCTGCTGCTGACCGGATCGGCCGGCCGCGACGAACGCAAGTACCCGGGGGCCGAGCGCCTCGATGTGCGCCGCAACTTCGACCATCACGTCTCGTTCGGGTTCGGCATCCACTTCTGCCTCGGCGCAGCACTGGCCCGCCTCGAAGGGCGCGTCGGGTTGGAGGAGACGTTGGCACATGCGCCGATGTTCACCTCGGACCGGGCACGAGCGGTGCAGTGGCACACCAGCACGGTGCGCGGCTGGGCGAATCTGCCGGTGATGCGCTGATGGCCGCCGAGTCCTGGATCACCGAACCGCAGACGACGATCACCCGGTTGCTCGACGACCGGCTGGCGTCTGCCCCCGATGACCCATACATCGATGTCTGCGGCACGGCCTTCACGGCACGCGAGGTCTCTGTCGCCGCATATGCGCTGGCGAACACATATGCATCGCTCGGGTTGGTACCCGGCGACCGGGTCGCCAGCGTCATCGAGAACTCGCCGGAAGCCCTGCTGGCGTGGTGGGGTGCGGTGTCGGGAGGCTTCGTCGCCGTACCGATCAACACGGCGTACAAGGCCGACTACCTCCGCCACCAGCTCGCCGACTCCGGGGCTCGGGTGCTCGTCGTGCACCAGGATTTCCTCGATCGCGCTCTCGCCGTGATCGACGACGTGCCGATGCTCGAGCACGTCATCGTCATCGGTGATGCGGCCGGGTCGGCGGAGACGGTGACGTTCCATGCATGGGATGACGTGCTGACCGGCAACAGCACGCGCCCGTCGCACGAACCGAAACCATCGGATCTCGGCACCTTCGTCTACACCGGCGGCACGACCGGCCCGTCGAAGGGCTGCATGCTCAGCCACCATTACCACAGCGCACTGACCCGCCAGATCGGCGTGTGCTGGGGACGCACCGAGCACGACGTCGTCTGGACACCGCTGCCGATGTATCACTTCAACGCGCTCGTCACCGCCGTGCTCGGGCCACTCGTGTTCGGTGGTCGATCGGCCATCTCGCGCCGGTTCTCGGTCTCCAGCTTCTGGCCGGAGATGAACCGCGTCGGCGCGACCGTGACGTCAACACTCGGCACGATGGCATACCTCCTCGCCCACGACGTCGACAATGCACGCATGCCAGGCTCCGGACAGCCGGAGGCGAACACGACGCTGCGCCTGATCGGCGCCGCTCCCCTACCCGAGGAGATCGACTCGATCCTGCGCTCCCGCTTCGGTGTGGACACGTTCAGCGGTGCATATGGCGTGACCGAGGCCAGTCTGATCTCGTGGCAGCCGGCCGGCAACCGCAACAAGCCCAACGCTGCCGGCGTGATCAACGACGAATACTTCGACGTCCGCATCTTCGACGACGACGACAACGAACTCGGCCGCAACACCGACGGTGAGATCGTCATCCGCCCCAAGCGCGCCCACGTCATGTTCGAGGGCTACTGGGGCCGCCCCGAAGCCACCGTGGAGACGTCGCGGAACTGGTGGTACCACACCGGTGACATCGGCCGGATCGACGACGACGACTTCCTGTTCTTCGTCGACCGCAAGGCCGACTATCTGCGCCGCCGCGGCGAGAACATCTCCAGCTACGAGGTCGAGCGGATCCTGATGGGCCACGGCCAACTCGCCGATGCTGCTGTCCACGCCGTGCCCAGTGCGCTCACCGAGGACGACCTCAAGGTGACCGCGACCCGCATCGAGGGATCCACGTTGACCGAGCAGGATCTGTACCTGTGGTGCGTGGACCGCCTGCCGTACTTCGCACTCCCCCGCTACGTCGAGTTCCGAGCCGAGCTGCCGCGCAGCCCGGTCGGGCGCGTCCTCAAGCGCGAGCTGCGCGCCGAGGGGGCCACGGCACAGACCTGGGATGCCGATGCGTCGGGCATCGTGATCGAGAAGCGATGAACGCTCTCATGGAGACGAGGAACGAACGATGAGTGGACTGTTGGATGGCAAGGTCGCGATCGTCACCGGCGCCGCGCACGG
>JANXUX010000059.1 GCA_025351965.1 Actinomycetes bacterium
GGTCGTCGTGTTGTTGTCCGTGGCGGTGATTCCTGCGGTGCCGTTACCGGAGGTGCCGGTGAAGCTCGGCAGGTCCACGTAGAAGTCGTCGCCTACCGCGCCGTTGAAGTTGACGACTGGGATGGATGGAGCGCCGGTCGCTGCAAACGTGTTCACCCAGCCGGCTCGCACCCCAGACGTGGTCTGAACCGTCGTCGCTGCGTGGTCGTGGTTGATCCCGTGCGTGTGGTTCGGTGAAGTGACCGCATGGGTGTGGACCGGCAGGTTGTTGGCGGTGATTGTCTTGCTGTTCGCACCACCGGCCGCGCCGAGGGCGATCGTTCCCGCCCCGCCGAGCAGGGTGTTCGCCAGGTTCGGCAAAGCGAGGTCGCTGCCCGACTTCCACGCAGCGGGCGCCTTCGCCCACAACGACGGGTACGTCGTCTGTGCGCCGACCACTGTCTGGTTGAACAGCAGCCAGCCAGCATCGGCCGTGGAGCTGATGGTCGCCCGAATCGTTCCGGCGGGAATCGAGTTCGTATCCCAATCCGACTTCGTGGCTGAATGCCGCCAGATGGTGTTCACCAGATGTGAACGACCAGCCGACGTCAAGTTCGCTACCGACTGCTGTCCACGCACAACCGTGCAGCTGGTAGCCGCAGCGGTGTGCGCCGTCACCTTCACGATCTCAGGCAGACCAGCGACACCTGTCGGGTCCACCGTGATCCACAGGAAGTCTGGGCTGGCAATCGCGGGCAAATAGGCGAATGCCGCCGAGTTGATGGTGGTCGCCGAACTAGTCAGGGGTGAGTCCGTCGTGGTGCCGGCGTTTGCGTTCGTGTAGACGGCCGACATCAGCCGATCCCCTCGGAGCCGACCGAGTCGGCGGACTGCAGTCGACCGACAACCGCTTCGCGAATCCACAGCGACAGCGTCTTACCTTCCTTGTCGGCGTGCTCGATGACGCTCCGGAACTCGTCGGGCTTGAGGATCGTTCGAGCGGTGTAGGACCGCTCGTGTAGTGAGGCAGAGGTCATGGCAGGCCTTTCAAAACGTGCTTTCTGCCTTAACCCCCCACGCTGTTGCTAGCGCAGGCCATGGCGCGATGGCCGGACGTGGACCTGGTGATGTTTTTGCTGCTCAGCGGCCGTTTTCGGCGGCGTGCACCGAACAGGTCGGGGAGAAGAAGTAAGGGACCAGCACGGTCCCACGCTCCAAGGAGAACCACATGTCCGACGTCTCGTCCGAACGCCTGGTGCTGCTCAAGGTCTACGTGCCGGCAGACATCCACAACGCTGTCGTCGACACTGCCGAGGCGGACGACCGGTCGGCATCAGCGTGGGTGCGTCGGATGATCGTCGAGCGCCTTGCCGAGAGCCGGTGATAGACAAGAACGGCGACTGGCCCGAAAGCCAGCCGCCGCCTCAAATCGTCGTGCCGCCACAGCACCGAAGTAGGAACCATCGTACAGCACCGGTCTTGACGCCGTTTCCGTTCGCCAACCCCACCCCCGACGATGGCGCCGGGGTGGTTGGTTATCAACTTCCGCTGCACGTCTTCGAGATGTTCTCGAAGCCTGTCGGGACAGGGGAGCTTTCACGACGGCCCGAGGACGAGCTGCTCATCGCCGGTTGGCTTGCCGCTCTCGGGTGGAGCGACGCGCAGATACTCGCGTTCGTCGAAGACCGAGACCGAGACTGCGCCCGGCGTGGCTTCGAATCGTCCGTGTGGGAGCGACGCGCAACGAACCTGGAGACGCCGATGGCGATCGGCCGATGGCAGACACATGGTCTGCCTACTGCCGGCCGGGAAGGACTCCTCGCGAAAATCAACCAGGTCGGCGTGCCCTTGCTGGGGCTCGCCCGGCTTCACGACTACCTCTGCGAGGTGCGACTTGCGTTCGAGGTCAGTCCTCGGACGCTCACGTATGGAACGGACATCCTCGTTCTCGCGGCAGCCCTCGACATCGCAGAGAAAGCCGGAACGATTGCGCCTGCACTTGCGGTGCGGCGAATCGGACCGATGGCTAACAAGAACAAGGAGACGGTCTCCGCGTCACTGCGCCGTCTCGTGAAGGCAGGTTTTCTCCTTCCGTACGGCGACACTCGCGGTCGCACGACACGGTCGTATGTACTGAGGGCACCGACACGTAACCCGTACATTTATTTAGTAAGCCGAGACAGCGGCAGCGATCCCGGTGTGGGCGATCACTGAATCTCGCGTTTGGCGATCATCGATTCTCGCGGTAGTGGGGGCGGGTTCTTCCTGAATTTCAACGGCTGAGGGTGGTCCCTCCAGCATGTCGAGCGACCAAGCATCGACAACTGGAGGGATCGCTTCTCATGATGACTCAGGAGGAGTTCATGGATGTGCTCGCGATGAAACGCGTTGGCATGACGTACACGGAGATCGCGACCGAGACCGGGTATCACCCGGCGACGATCGCGAAGTGGTGCAAGGAGGGCGGACCGCCGTCGGCGCGCACGGTCGGCGACGAGGATCGGGTTGTCGATCCGAGGTGGGCGGACCGGTTGAACTCGTTGTTGATCGGCAACACGTCGTTGCTGGCGACGTCGTTGTTCGAGATCGTGCGCGCCGAGGGGTTCGATGGGTCGTATCCGAGCGTGGCCCGCTGGGTGCGCGAGCAACGCGGGCCTCGGTTCCGGCGTGCTGATTCGGCGAGCGTGCCGATCGAGACCGCCCCGGGTGTCGAGGCCCAGTTCGACTTCGCGGACTGCTCGGCATGGTCGCAGCGGGTCGGGCTCGGTCCGGTGCTGTGGTGCTTCGGGATGGTGTTGTGTTGGTCGAGGTGGCGGCTGTGGTGGTTCACCACAAGCGTCGATCGGGAGCACACGTTCGAAGGGGTTGTCCGGTTCTTCGAGGCGGCGGGCGGGGTTCCGCAGCTGTGTCGCACGGACCGGATGGGTGCGCTGGGTCAGTCGCAGGGACGACGGTTCAAGTTGCATCTGCCGACGCTCGAGTTCGCTCGTCATCACGGCACCGAGATCAAGGCTTGCCAGCCGGGCGACGCCAAACGCAAAGGCAAGGTCGAGCGGCCGTTCCGGGATCTGCGCGAGAGCTTCCTCGAGGAGCTCGTCGTCACCGGCGTCCCGGACGACCTCGCCGGGTTGAACTCGCGGGCCAGGTTGTGGCTCGACGAACGTGTCCATGACCGGAGGCATCGCACGACGGGTGTGGCCCCGATCGTGCGGTTCGCGTCCGAGCACGGCTTCTTGAAGTCGTTGCCGCCACGCCGGTTCGACACCGACTACGTCGAAGCCCGCAGGGTGCATCAGGCGCTGCCGTTCATCGAGTGGGAACGGGTCCGCTACTCGGTCCCGACCGACTGCCTCGGACAGCTGGTCGAGGTCCGCAAACCCGTTGACAGCAACGATCTGAGCGTGTTGTCGGCCGGCCGGGTCGTGGCCACGCACCGCCTCGCCGACGTCGGCACGGTCGAGGTGTGGGACCCGGCGCATCGGGTCGCGGCGGAGCTGTCGGCGTTGGCGTCCACGCAACGCCGGCACCTCCAACTCGTCCGCGAGCCCGCACCGCCGACCACCGGGTCGGTCGGGCGGATCGAGTTGCCGGGAGGCGACTTCGATGTTGCTCCACCCGACCTCGCCCGTTACGAGAGCAGTGATCTCGTGATCGAGAGCGGTGATCTCGGATGAGCGGCGGCGTCTACGAACAGATCAAGGATGACCTCGGATACCTGCAACTCGACCGGGCCGCGGAAGTGTTCGCAACCCTGGCCGAGCAAGCCCGCACCGAGGACATGACCCACGTCGAGTTCCTCGCGCGGCTCGTCGGTGAGCAAGCCAATGCGACCCGCAACCGGCGCCTCGCCGCCCGGCTCAGGTTCGCCAAGTTCCCGTTCCGCAAGACGATCGACGAATTCGACTTCGCGTTCCAACCAACCGTGGACCGCAAACTCGTCGACGACCTGGCGACGCTGCGGTTCATGGAGACCGGCCGGCCGATCCTGTTCCTCGGTCAACCCGGCTGCGGCAAAACGCACCTCGCCGCCGCGATCGCGACGCTCGCCGTCGAGGCCGGGTTCCGCGGGTACTTCACCAACGCCGAGGAGATGGTCGCGAACATCGCCCAAGCCAACCGGGAGGGCAACCTCGCCTCGAAGCTGAAGACCTACACCGCACCGTCGGTCCTCGTCATCGACGACGTCGGGCTGCTGCCGATGGACCGCGCCGCCGCGTCGGCGTTCTACCAAGTCGTCAACCTCCGCTACGAAAAGCAGCACTCGACGATCGTCACTACCAACCGAGGTCTGCCCGACTGGGGCGAGATTTTCGGCGACACCGTCGTCGCCGCAGCGATCCTCGATCGGCTCATGCACAACGCCGTCGTGTTCAACATCAAAGGACCCTCGTGGCGTCTACGCGAGCATCAGGCCCTCACTGCCGCAACGACCGACCCGACCAAACGGCGCCGCACCTGACCCACCGCTAACCTCCCGAGACAGGAAGCAACCCGACCCCACGACCGCGAGTCTCGTTGATCACAGAACGCGACTTTCGTTGATCGCCCACACCCGGCTCGTCAGG
Source organism: Actinomycetes bacterium (assembly GCA_025351965.1). Classification (GTDB taxonomy): domain Bacteria; phylum Actinomycetota; class Acidimicrobiia; order Acidimicrobiales; family Ilumatobacteraceae; genus WLMZ01. The sequence continues at coordinate 4,545 of JANXUX010000059.1, forward strand.
TAAATGTACGGATCTCGTTCCTTTGCGGGTGGAGCACGCAGCGTTCCACGCAGCGGCTCTCGGCTCGGGTGCGTTCCGCATGCTGGAGGCACTGTTTCAGTGCCCAGCCGATGACGATGCTTGGAAGTCTGCGGCGAAGGTGTCCAACTACACCTTCGGCAAGCTGCGACCGATGCTGACCGGCACTTGCCCGCTGCAGCTTCCGCCACTCGTCGTCTGCGACGGCGTTCCCAAGCTGGTACCGCCAGCGCAGCTCGTGACATCTTTGGCCTACATCGGGGCCACCCTGGGCGGAGACGTCAAGGTCGAAGCCAGAGCAGCAGGCCACGAGCGCGAGCGTCGAGGCTTCTCCCGGTATCTCATCGCCCTTCACGCCGACATCGACGAGTACGAGCCCATCGACCAGTACAAGGTCCGCCGTATTGCCGACGGCGCGGTCATCCCCATGTCCGAGATACGCGCAGCGGCCAGAACGACGGCGGTGATTTCGGGGGATCCAAACGAAGCCCTTAAGGGCTGCGAAGGAGACACCCAATGACAACCGGTTTCAGCATCGTCGAGCCCGGCGCACCAAGCCATGTGGGCGACGTGCTCGCTTCGAAATGGCAGTCGCGTCCCGCACCGAAGGTCGTCAGTTCGGCCGGCACCCACCGGCCGGACTGCACCGATGACGC
>JANXUX010000110.1 GCA_025351965.1 Actinomycetes bacterium
GAACAACGCGAGCGCCTTGTCGCTTGCACCCTCCGACGGAAGGAAGTAGCCGCAGTGGATTCCACCATGTTGACCAACTCGATTCACCGACGCGCGAAACGATCGAAGGCCCCGATTGGGTCGGGTCGATCGTGTAGTTCACGACACAGGTGATCATGCGCTTCATCCTCGATTCACGACGACCTGTCGCATCACGAACGACTGGTAATCTCGACCGCTGTACCGGTGACGGCGATGCCAGCGTCGTCCGCAGAGATGAACACAGTGAGGATGCTCGGCCGACCGAAGTCGTCGCCCTGGTGGATCGTGATCGTGATCGGTACTTCCACGAGCGCAGTTTCCCTGAGGTACCCACCGAATGCTGCAGCGGCAGCACCCGTGGCGGGATCCTCGACGATGCCACCGGGCGGGAAGGGATTACGCGCGTAGAACACTGTCGGGCCGGCCCGCCACACCAGGTCGACGGTGGTCCAGTCGCGAGCGGCCATCAGCGTGGCCAACGCCTTGAAGTCATAGGTGAGGGCGGCGAGCCGCTCGCGCGATCGAGCGGCAATGATCGGGTGCCACGCTCCTCCGTAAGCCACGCGCGGAGGCAGGCCCGTATCGAGGTCGTCCGCCGACCAGTCCAGTGCAGCGAGAATGGCGGCAAGGTCTGCTGGATCGAGCGAGGCAGTGCGCGTCGCGACACTGACGAGTGTCGCGGTGACGACGCCGTCGGTGACCGATGTGGACAACTTCACGATGCCTGCACGGGTATCGAGAACCATCTCGCCTGCACCATGCTGCTCGGCAAATGCGGCACCGATCGCGATGGTGGCATGTCCGCAGAACGGAACCTCAGCCAGCGGACTGAAGTACCGAACACCGAAATCGCCGCCGCTGCGCGGCGACAGAAAGGCCGTTTCGGAGAACCCGACCTCGGCGGCGATCGCCTGCATCTCGGCGTCTGTTGCCCCACGAGCGTCAAGCACCACTCCCGCCGGATTTCCGCCAGCGGGATCCGAACTGAACGCCGCGTAGCGGAACACATCCATTCTCCCGACCCTATCCGTCCCCCTCAGAGCCGGCCCGAGCCTGTTCCTGCCGACGACCGACAACCCGCGACCCCTGCCGGCGCCGTTCGGCCCTACGAATCCGGTGACGCAAAATCAAGCTGATGCGTTGCGAGCGTCTGCCAACATGCACGAGCACCTGGTCGACGAGCTCGGCGCTACGCCGAGCTATGACGCTCGGTCGGACAGCGCGATGTGCGCTGGGCCGTCGAACGCGTCACGGCCAAGCGACCCGGGATCGGACCCGGGGCGCCGTGATCAGCCCCGGCGAACAGTCTCGACTTCGAGCTCGATCCGGATCTTCTTGCTCACCAGCAATCCACCCGCCTCGAGCGCGACGTTCCAGGTCAGGCCCCAGTCCTCGCGGTTGATTTCCGTCGACGCGGAGTAGATGGCGCGATGACCGCCCCACGGGTCAACAGTCGAACCCACGTACAAGACGTCGAGAACGACCGGGTGCGAGATCCCGACGAGGGTGAGGTCACCGGAGACACGCGCGGTGTCTCGGTTCCAGGTGACCGAGGTCGAGCGGAAGGTGCCCTGGGGATGGCTGTCCACGTCGAAGAAGTCGGGTGACCGCAAATGGTTGTCGCGATCGTCGGAGCCGGATTCGACGCTGGCCATGTTGATCGTGACGTCGACGGACGAGTTGGCGGGATCGTCCCCAATGACGACAGTGCCGACGACGTCGGTGAACCGGCCGCGGACCTTCGTCAGCATGAAGTGGCGGCCGATGAAGGCCACGTCGGCGTGACCTGGGTCGATGAGCCAGGTTCCGGCTGCGGGCACTTCGACGTTGTGGACGGTGCGGGTGATGGGGTTGCTCTCGGTGGTGGACATCGTTGGTTCTCCTGTCGATCGGCGTGGTTGCCGGTCACCACCTTCGGGCTGCGATCTGATCGGATGCTGTCACGCGTCTTGCACAACGGCTCCTGACAGCGACCTGTCAGGTCGACGACTCGGACTCGGTTCGATGCACGAGTCACTCGAGCGAAGCGAATGGACCGAGATCGCGCCACCGGCGACCGACCTGTTGTTGCGTCAGATCGTGGTGGGCCCATTGGCCACAAACTGCTACCCGGGTATGAACTCGATCAGGACACCGGGTCGGCCTGACCGATCGGGGAGTCGCTCCACGAATGAGACGATTTCCGTCCCTGCGCGACGTTTCGTGCACTGCTCGTGGAACTCACGGAGGTTGACCGACCCCGTTCCGGCCCGGCACGCAATGGTCGCAAACACATCGAAGTGGGCACTGAAAGTCCGATGTGGGCGAGCCCCTTCACCAGATCAGTGGTCACCGAGCACCTTCGGGAACTGCGACACCTTGGACAGCAACCGGTTGTTCGCCGTGCCGACTCCTTCGTCACCCACAGGTTGTCGATCCTCGGAAACGCGAGCGCACTCGCCTCACGGCGCTGTCAACCGGGCCGAGCAGGCCCAACCTCAACATCGACGAAGCACAGGACCAAGTCCGACCCGACCTGGGCCGCCCCCAACGGTCGCCAGACCAGCAGGATGGCTCATTTTGGTCGGCTGCAGCACGCCGCGCACTGCGTCTTCCAAGGACACGTCGAAATCACCGCAGCGGTCGGTAGATCCGATTTCGAGCCGGAGAGCGGCGGTCCAGGTGGCGTCGTCAGAGCGCCGTGGAAGTGAGCGCATGGTGCGATGGTGCTCTGCGAGTTGCAGGAGCGACCTCGCCTCGTCCGGGTCGACGGCGACGGAGGCTTGGGCGAGATCCTCGAGCGCTTCGCACATGGCGGCGGCATGACCGATCGTCAGCGCCAGACGGAGCGCGCGCAGGTGGTGCGTCGCCGCTGCATCTGCGCCGCCGGCAGCCAGCGTCGCTCGACCAAGCAGGTGGAGCGCAGCAATGACGCCTTCGGTGTAGCCGATGCGCTCCTGCACCGCCACGGCCTCGGCGGCACGTGCGCTTGCTGTCTCGACGTCACCGTCGCGAAGCGCGAGCCGAGTCACCTGCTCAAGGCCGATTCCCACGAGGTGCAGGTCAGACACCGCTCGTGCTGCCTGCAGCCCGTCCTGGGCACGCGCCGTCGCCTGCGGATCGCCGTTGTCGATCGCAGTGCGAGCTTCGAGGACGCGACACAGGGCCAGCCCCCATTTATGGTCGGCAGCGGTGAAGGCAGCGATCGCGTCGTCGCGCGTGCGGATCGATGCGTCGAGATCGCCGAGGGCCCATTCGGCCACGGCGAGGGCGTTCAGGCCGCAACCCGTCACGACCAGGTCACCGGCGCAGCGACCGAGCTCTATGCTCTCCTCCGCGAGCGACTGGGCTTGTGCGAGCTCGCCGAGCGATGCGTAGAGCAGCGCCAGGCTCCACATCGCCTTGCTACGCACACCGGGCGGGAGGTCGTCGAAGGCGAGCACTTGTTCCAGCCGGCTGCACGCCTCGGCGAGCATCCCCTCGAGCGTCCAGAACCAGCCGAGCGCGCCGGCGAGCCGCGCGGCGCGTGTGCCGTCACCGGTGCTGACGAGCCACTCGAGGGTGGTTCGGTGGTCGGGCACATCCGTTCGCAGCCGCTCGAGCCACATCAGTTGGTCGGCACCCTGGATACCGCGTTCGGCGCGTTCGGCGCGCCCGACGTGATAGTCGGCGTGGCGGTTGCGTGCGTCGTCCGCGTCGAGGTTCTCGAGCATCTCGAGGGCGTACGCGCGCAAGGTGTCGAGGAGCCGAGAGCGGTCGTCGCCCACAACCGCGACCATGGAGTGTCGCACGAGCCCCGTGAGCAGGCTGAGGGTCTCGTCAGCATCCGACGCAGTGATCGCGCAGGCGGCCTCGAGATCGAATGACCCGGCCACCACCCCGAGGCGAGCAAAGAAGACCCGCTGCCCTTCGTCGAGCAAACCGACGCTCCAGTCGATGGCGGCGCGAAGGGTCTGCTGCCGAGGCGAGCCGTCGCTGCTGCCGTCGACGAGCAGCTCGAAGCGGTTCATGAGGCGGGCGCGGATCGCTTGGGGCGTCAGCACGTCGGTACGGGCGGCAGCCAGCTCGATGGCGAGTGGGAGACCGTCGAGGGCGAGACAGATGGCGGCGATGTCGGCGGCGTTGGCGTCGGTGAGTTCGAAGTCAGGGCGTACCGATGCGGCCCGCTCGACGAACAGCTCCACAGCCGGGTAGCCCGCTATGTCGTCAGCCGAGTATGCATCGGGTGGGGCGAGTGCGAGCGGCGGCACCGGCCACGCGATCTCGCCGGTGATGCCGAGCGGGCGTCGGCTCGTGGTGAGGATGCGGACGTCGCGGGCCTGCCGGAGAATGCGGCCCGCTAGCAGAGCAGCGGCGCCGACCACGTGTTCGCACGTGTCGAGGACGAGCAGCCCGTCCCGGGACGCGAGTGAACTCGCGACGGAGGTCGCCGGGTCCTCGCCGGGTGCGATGGGTACAGCGAGCGCGGCGGCAACGGAGCAGGCCACGACGTCGGGGTCGGCCACAGCGGCAAGGTCGACGAACCAGACGTCCGTCTCGAGCGCTTGAGCCGACGCGATTTCCAGGGCAAGTCGACTCTTGCCGGCGCCGGCTGGCCCGGTCAGGGTCACCATCCGGCTGCGGTCGAGGAGCTTGCGGATGCGGGCCATCTCGATGTCGCGACCGACAAGTGCGGTGACGGCGATCGGGATCGTGGCGGTCCGTCGTGACGCTGGCCGGTCGGGCCCGCCGAGGTCGCTCTTCACGCTGGGCGTCGCAGGCAGGTCGTCGGGTGACGGTGTCCACAACAGCGTGGGATCTTGGGCAAGGATCTGTCGTTGGAGCTCTTGGAGACGAGGTCCGGGATCGATGCCCAGCTCCTCGAGCAGGAGCGTGCGGGCGTGGTCGTACGCTCGGAGTGCGTCTGCTTGACGATCGGAGCGGTAGAGCGCCACGAGTAACTGTTGGTGGAGTTGCTCGCGTAAGGGATGCTCGCCGGTCAATGCGGTCAGCTCGCCGACGAGCTCGTGGTGGCGTCCGAGGGCGAGCATGAGGTCGTGGCGCAACTCGAGGGCGACCAGCCGGAGCTCCTGGAGGCGTGCTGCCTCGCCGACGGAGAAGGGCTCGCCGATCACGTCGGCGAGCGCATCGCCGCGCCACAAGGTCAGCGCGTCGTCCAAGTCGCGGAGCGCGATCAGTTTCTCGTCGCGGCCCGTATGTGTCGATCGAGACACCGCCCGCACCACACGCTCGAAGCGGTGAGCGTCGATCTGCTCGCGCCCTATGTTCAGCGAGTATCCGCCGGGTCGCGTGACGATCGGCTGCACCGAGGTGCCGACACCGAGTTGCTTGCGGAGGTAGGAGACCTGGACCTGCAGCGCGTTGGCTGGATTGCGCGGCTGGTCATCACCCCACAGCACATCGGCGAGTCCGGACGCACTCACCGTCTGGCCGGCGTGAAGCACGAGCATCGTCAGCAGTGTGCGCGGAAGGCCGCGCCGAATCTCGACCGAGCGAGCGTCGACGCCCGAACCTGTGCGGACCTCGAGCGGCCCGAGCACCCCGAATTCCACGAGTTCCACGAGTTCCACGAACGGAGGCTACAAGCCGACCTGTCACGCTCCTGTTGCGCCAACGTCGGCGCGTGCAAGAGTGGTAACAGCGCTGGACGCTCGACTGGCGACCGATTCTTCGAGATGAGATGACCATTGAAAGCGAGCCCTCGTTGACCACGCCGATCTCACGTGACGATCTTCATCGCCGAATCATCAGTGGCGAGCGTCTGACGCTCGTGGAGGCGCTCGGCCCGGCCTACTTCGCCGATGCCCACATCCCGGGGGCCGTGAACATGCCGCCGGACCAGGTCGACGGGCTGGCCCCGGCGCTGCTGCCGGACAAGGACGCGCCGATCGTGGTGTACTGCAGCGGGACGTGTCACAACTCCGAGATCGCGGCGCGGCGCCTGGATGATCTCGGCTACAGCGATGTTCACGTGTATCTCGGCGGCAAAGAGGACTGGGTCGAACACGGCCTGCCCGTCGAACGTTCCGACGCCTCCGATTGACGGCCGCGGTTGCTGTCACGCTCGATGACAGCGCCGCTGCAGAGGCCTGACAGGACGGCCAGACACCATCGCTCCGACTGACCTTCCCGTCAAAGGAGCACACATGTCCACCAACCACCCGTACCCGAATCGATGGCGAGCACTCGGTGTCATCGCCACCGCCCAGTTCCTCGTGATCATGGACACGTCGATCATCGGCGTCGCCCTCCCGGACATGCAGACGTCGCTCAGCTTCTCGCCGTCGAACCTGTCGTGGGTGTTCAACGCCTACGTGATCGCCCTCGCCGGGCTCCTGCTGCTCGGCGGAAAGCTGTCCGACGTGCTCGGCGCCCGACGCGTCTTCGCCGCCGGGTTCGCGATCCTCACCGTCGCCTCGCTGGCCGCCGGACTCGCCTCGTCCGTTGCTGCCGAGATCGCGGCCCGAGCCGCACAAGGTGTCGGTGCGGCCCTGATTGCACCGGCGGCACTGACAATGCTGATCACGTGCTTCAGCCCCGATCCGCGCGAACTCGGCAAAGCGATGGCGCTCTACGCGGCCGCTGCTCCGGCCGGGGGGACGGCGGGCGTGTTCCTCGGCGGTGTCTTGACGCAGTGGCTGGATTGGCCCTGGGTGTTCTACGTCAACGTACCCATCGGCCTCGCCGTGCTGTTCGTGACACCCCGGCTGCTGCCGAGCGGCCGGCGCACCCGCGGTCGCATCGACGTGCTGTCCGCAGTCACGGTCACGGGCGCGTTGTCACTGCTCGTCTTCGGAGTGGTGCGGGCACCAGAGATCGGTTGGACGGACGCCTCAACCGTGTGGTCGATCGGCGGCGGTGTGGCGCTCCTCGCTGCGTTCGTCGTGATGCAGGCCACTCGGCGCGATCCGCTGATGCCGCTCGGCATCTTCCGCACGAAGGACCTCGCGGCCGGGAACGCGGTGATGGCGCTGCTCGGCGCAGCCTGGGTGCCGATGTGGTTCTTCCTGAACCTGTTCTTGCAGCAGGTGCTCGGCGACGGGCCATTCGCCGCCGGTGCCTCGTTGCTGCCGATGACGGTGCTGATGATGATCCTGATGGTCGGGGCGACCGGGCGAGTCGTCGGCCGGTTCGGCAACCGGCGCGTCCTCGTTGCCGGGCTGCTCTCCCTCGCCGGCGGTCTCGCGATCCTGACGGCCGTGTCGCCGAACAGCACCTTCGCCGAGGTCGCCCTCCCGGGTTCGCTGGTCGCCGCGGTCGGCATGAGCCTGGCCTACATTCCGGCGATGCTGAGTTCGATGGCCCACGCTGCGCCATCAGAGGCCGGGCTGGCTTCGGGCATCGTCAACACCACCTATCAGATCGGTTCGGCGCTCGGACTGGCAGCCATGACCGCCGTCGCCACGAGCGCCGGCGCGAACACGGTCGGCGATCCCGTCGCCCTCACCGACGGATACTCAGCGGCCTTCGCCTGGGCAGCCGCGATCGCTCTGGTCGCAGCCATCGTCGCTGCGGTGTTCGTCGCCCGTCGCGCCGATGCTGTGCCCCTGGCGCAGCCCGTCGCCCAGCCGACTCTGGTCAGCTGAGCTTGGACAGGCCGCACCCGGTCACTCGATCACCTACCCCCACAGGAGCACCATGAACACCACCCAGACCTACGGCGTCGTCGGCATGACCTGCGATCACTGCGCACGCTCCGTCGGCAATGAGATCCGCAAGATCAACGGCGTCGACGACGTCGCCGTGGATCTCGTCACCGGCGTCGTGATCGTCACCGGCAGCGGCGAAGTTGGCGCAACCGACGTCGCCGCTGCAGTCAGCGAAGCCGGCTACGCCTTGGCCGACTGAGCACCTTCATCATCCCCCAACCCCCGGCGAGGGTGGCGTTCGACCGTCGAGGTCGGCGCCACCTTCGTCGCGTTCGGACGTCGCGTCATTCGCAGACGCCTCGGCGAGCGCTTTGATGCGGTGCAACGACATGCCGATCATGTCGGCGTTGCGGGCGGCACGATCGCGGGCACCGGTGATCCACGGCGACACGATCAGCAGCCACCTCTCCCTACGATCCTCGACCGATTCGGCGAGCAAGGTGCCGCCTCCGTCCAGTTCGCACAGCCCGTAACCCCATCGGGCGACCGGCCGCCCGAGAAACGTCACATCCCAAACGAGCTCGTCACCCGGTCGAGCGACACGGATCGTCGAGGTCGTCGACCACCGTCGCCAACCATTTCGGCTCGCTCCGCGATATCGGGCGCCTGCGACTGCAGTCGTTGCCCCGCCGATCCACCGGCAGCGAACGCACTCGGGGCTCCACTCGCCGGTACGCGTGACATCCCCGACGAGCGCGAAGACAACCGCCGGAGAGGCGGCGATCTCGATAGCGGACCTCACGATGCCCATCGATCCATTCTCGCGCCGAAACCGTCGTCGTGACAGAGAACGCGCAGCACCGTGACAGCCGACAGTGCGACTGTCATTCGCATGTGCAACTCGCCCCATCACACCCGTCCCAACACGGCCGAGGCGACGGCATGAACACCGCCGTTGCACTTCGCAGGCGCCACCACTTCGCACACGCGGCACAACCAGTGACCGATCACTCGCACCCAAGGAACCACCCCCATGTACATGCACCCGTACCTTGCCATGACACTCGCCAACGATCGAGCGGATCGGCTTCGCGCCGCCGCTGCGGCGTTCCAGCTGGTCCACCAGACCAACGAGCGACGCCGCGCCGAACGCATCAGTGTCCGTGTCCGCCCCGCCTTACCAACGAAGCCGGGGCACCCCGCCATTCGTTTGTCCAGGCCCCGGGAGGCATGAGCCGCATCATGACCGACGCACACATTCACCCGCCCAGGCCCACTTTCCAGCCAATCGTGTGGGGCCCACTCGTCGGAGCACTCCCACCCACCTCGCCCATCGTCGTTCGGTGGATCGAGCCCGCCATCCTCCACGCGCTCTACATCGCGTTCATCGCAGCCATCTACATCGGCTTCGCCGTGGCCGACGGCAGGCCGAAGATCATCGCCGTCGAGAGCGCTGTCGCTGCCGCATTCCTGATCCTCGCCTCCGTGGGTGTCACGGAATCAGCCTGGCTGCTGGTGGCCGCCTATGCAGCCCATGGCGCCAAGGACCTCTGGCAACACCGAACGCAGTTCGTGACAGGCACCCGGCGTTGGCCCACGTTCTGCGCCGCCGTCGACTTCCTCGTGGCTGCCATCCTCGCCATCGAGATCGCCTCCGGAATGTCCTTCCACTGACCGAACCCGCATCTGACGTCAGAGCCGTCAGCCGACCGTCAGGAGACCATCAGTGTCCCGGATCAGCTTCTACAACATGAGCACCTCGCGCACGCCCCGCACACCGATAGGCCGACTCGCTGGCTGGACAACAGCGGCCGTCATCGCCGCAAGCATGACAGCGTGCGGCACCGCGTCCCCGCAACATGTGACGGCTTCGTCGCAGGTCGCGACCGCCCAGTCCATTCCTGAAACCGCCATCACAGCGACGACGGCGACGATGCCCGCTACAGCGGTCGACGAACCAACGTCCACGTCGCCGGCGCCACGCCCGTCAGGCTCGAGAGACGAACTGGTGCTCGTCAGCGGTGGAAATCTGCACATCCGCTGCACCGGCACCGGCCCGATAACCGTCGTGCTGATCGCCGGCTGGAACGACGACAACACATCGTTCGCCACGATCGAGCCGACCCTCGCAGCATCGACACGGGTGTGCACTTACGACAAGTTCGGCACCGGCACCAGTGACCCGGCGCCCGACCCGCAGCGGTTCACGACCCAGGCCGCCGACCTGCACGAGCTGCTGCAGCTCACGAACGAGACCGGGCCCTACGTCGTCGTCGGACATTCCTTCGGTGGCGAAGTCGCTGTCGCATTCTCGTCCGAGTTCCACGACGAGGTCCGTGGACTGCTGCTCCTCGACGCGACCCCAACGACCTGGAACACGGTGCTGTGCTCCGTGACCGACGACGGCACCGACGCTGCGAAGGCGCTCATCGAGCTGTGCGCCATGCAAGCAGCTGCGAGCGGCAACGCCGAAGGTATCGAAGGTCCGGCTGCCTTCGCCGAAGTGTCCGGCATCAGCTCACTCGGCGACCTGCCGTTGATCGTCGACACCACCGTCGATCGCGGCTACATCGAACAGGGCGTCACTCCGGAACTCGCCACCCGACTGACCGATGCCTGGAACGCAGGCCAACAGCACTGGCTCTCCCTGTCATCTCAAAGTGCGTTCGTCGAAGTTCCCAACTCCGGCCACTACATCCATCGCGACCAGCCCGAGATCGTCATCGAGCAGATCACTTCGCTGCTCGCCTGACACGGCACCCGAACGCAACCACCACAACTCCACTCAGCGAGGACACATGAACACCAACACCAAACACCGCAACCGGCAACGACTCATCACGGCCTGGAACAACGAACGACAGGCATCCACGGAAGCCTTCCTCCGCCACGACCTCTCGACGGCATGGGCTCACCTGGAACGAGCGCACATCCTCAGCCAGTCGATGGCCGGACCCCACGTGCGCACGCACTTCGCCATGCTGTGTTTCGCAGCCCGCACCCTGCGGGCTCACGAGGTAGCCGGCCAGTTGCTCCGCACTCTGGTTGCTGCGCCCGGCACGTGGTCTGGTCGGTACCCGCTCGGCAATACCGGTGGCGCCAACGTCAGCGCCTTCGCTGCGATGCCGGTTCCAGACGATCTTCGGTGGTTCCTCGGTCGGGACTGCGAGGTGGCGCTGTGAACACGGTGCAACGCTTGAGTGCATTCGGCGTCGTGCTCGCCGGCATGTTCGCCATCGGTATCGGTGCCGGAGCGGCCTTCGGTCCGACAGCGACGACCAAGGAAGCCATGGCCCCCGCGCCCATGGGCGAAGGTGTGGTCACGTCCAAGGACGGCTACCGGGTTGTGCCGGCCACCCGCCAGCTCGCGAAGGGTGGCGCCAGCTTCCGCTTCGTCATCGAGGGCCCGGACGGCTCGCCGGTGCTCGACTTCGAACAGGAGCACGAGAAGGACCTGCACTTCATCCTGGTCAATCGCGACCTGACCGTGTTCCACCACCTGCACCCGACCCGCGCGGCCGACGGCACCTGGTCGATCGATCTGCCGGCGTTGCCCGCCGGTTCGTATCGCGCAGTGTTCGATTTCCACGTCGCCCACGGCCCGCGCCTCGCCCTGGGTACCGACTTGTCGGTAGCGGGTGAGTACACGCCGACCGCGCTCGCGGAACCGGCGACCACGTCGACGATCGACGGCTTCGAGATCACCATGCAGTCCGAAGTCCACTCCGGTGGCGAGGTGAAGATCGCCTTGACGGTGCGCAAGGACGGCCAAGTGGTCACCGATCTCCAGCCGTACCTGGGCGCGTTCGGTCACCTCGTCGCGATGCGTTCCGGTGACCTCGCCTACGCCCATGTCCATCCCGACGACTACGTCGACGGCACCGTGCACTTCGACGCCGAGCTGAGCTCCGAGGGTCGATACGGCCTGTTCTTCGACTTCAAGTACGGCAACGCCGTGCACACCGCAACATTCACCTTCGATCAGGGCCTCGTCACCGGTGCCCCGACCATGGGCCACTGAAGGGGCCGACGATGACCACCACCACCACAACAACAACAGCCACCAGTCCCGCCACGAACACGGTTGCACTGGCGATCGGTGGGATGACGTGCGCCTCGTGCGCCGCGCGGATCGGCAAGCGGTTGAACAAGATCGACGGCGTCGAAGCCGGCGTCAACTACGCGACCGAGCAGGCCACGATCACCTTCACCGACGACACGTCGGTGGACCAGTTGATCGGCGAGATCGAAGCGATCGGCTACACCGCGGCACTGCCGCCCACGGCCGACACCGCCGCCGAGGGCGGCCGGCCCGCCGCCGACACAGAGGACAACGCCACCAGAGCTTTGCGCACCAGGTTGATCGGGTCTGCGCTGCTCACCGTGCCGGTGCTTGCGCTGTCGATGATCACCCCCCTGCAGTTCAACAACTGGCAGTGGCTGACCTTCGCGTTGGCATGGCCAGTGGTTCTTTGGGGTGCATGGCCATTTCACCGAGCGGCGTGGATGAACCTGCGTCACGGCGCAGCAACCATGGACACCCTCATCTCTGTCGGCACGCTCGCCGCGTTCGGGTGGAGCGTCTACGCGCTGTTCTGGGGCACTGCCGGCATGCCGAACATGAAAATGTCGTTCAGCTTCACGATCGAACGCGGCGGCGGCCAGGGTGAGATCTACCTCGAGGTCGCGTCAGCAGTCACCCTGTTCATCCTGTCCGGCCGCTACATCGAAGCGAAGGCCAAGCGCCGTTCCGGTGCGGCCCTGCGCGCCCTGCTCGACATGGGCGCAAAAGACGTCGCCGTGATCCGTGACGGCACAGAGGTGCGCATCCCCATCAGGCAGCTCGCGGTCGGCGACCGTTTCATCGTCCGCCCCGGCGAGAAGGTCGCCACCGACGGCATCGTCGAGGACGGCACGTCGGCCATCGACGCCTCACTGCTGACCGGGGAACCGGTGCCCGTCGAAGTCGCATCCGGCAGCCCGGTCACCGGCGCAACCGTCAACGCCGGCGGGCGCCTCATCGTCCGGGCAACTCGTGTCGGTGGCGACACCGCCCTCGCCCAGATCGCCAAGCTGGTGACCGAGGCGCAGAACGGAAAAGCCACCGTGCAGCGCCTCGCCGACCAGATCTCGGCCGTGTTCGTACCGGTGGTGATCGCCCTCGCCATCGGCACGCTCGGGTTCTGGCTCGGGACCGGCGAGACATGGCCGGCCTCCTTCACCGCTGCGGTCGCTGTGTTGATCATCGCCTGCCCGTGCGCGCTCGGTCTGGCCACCCCGACCGCGCTGCTCGTCGGCACCGGACGTGGCGCGCAGCTCGGGATCCTCATCAAAGGTCCGCAGGTCCTGGAATCGACCCGACGGATCGACACCATCGTGCTCGACAAGACCGGCACCGTCACCACCGGCCAGATGACCCTCATCGATGTCGTCACGGTCAACGGCACCGACCGCGATGAAGCGTTGCGTCTCGTCGGTGCCGTCGAGGACGCCTCCGAACACCCCATCGCCAAAGCAATCGCCAACGCAGCTCGAGAGCAAGCCGGCCCGCTGAGTCCTGTCGAGGGTTTCGTGAACCTCGAAGGTCTCGGTGTGCAAGGCATCGTCGACGGCACGCGATCATCGCCGGTCGCGAGTCACTGCTCGTCGACTGGGCGATGCCGATCACGGCCGAGCTGCGAGCTGCAAAGGATGCAGCAGAAGCCCTCGGCCAGACAGCGATTCTCGCCGGATGGGACGGTCAACTCGGCGCACTGTTCGTCGTCGCCGACACCGTCAAGCCCACGAGCGCCGAGGCCATCACTCGCCTCCGCGGGCTCGGACTGAGCCCAGTGCTACTCACCGGCGACAACGAACGAGCAGCCCGAGCCATCGCCGAACAGGTCGGCATCACCGACGTGATCGCCGAGGTCCTCCCCGCCGACAAGGTCGCCGTCATTCGCAGCCTCCAGCGGGACGGCAAAGTTGTCGCCATGGTCGGCGACGGAGTCAACGACGCCGCAGCCCTCGCACAAGCAGACCTCGGCATCGCCATGGGAAGCGGCACCGACGTCGCCATCGAAGCCAGCGACCTCACCCTGATGCGCAGCGATCTGCTCGCAGCACCGGCCGCCGTTCGCCTTGCCCGACGCACACTCGCAACGATCAAGACCAACCTGTTCTGGGCCTTTGCCTACAACATCGCCGCGATCCCACTGGCCGCCGCTGGACTGCTCAACCCACTGATCGCCGGCGCCTCGATGGGCCTGTCGAGCATCTTCGTGGTCACCAACAGCCTCCGACTCCGCCGTTTCCGCTGACAACCCGACCCCGACATCGAGTCGAGCAGCACCATTCCCCGCGACCTCGTTCAAGTACCGCCCGACGCGCCGACGTCGCCGTTGACGTGAGGCAAGTTTCTATCCGAGCCGCGGATTCCACGCCGACGTCCACAGTTCGGTGCGAGCACCACCCTCCGTACCCAATGCATGGTCGACAACTGCATCAACCCACGCCTCGATGACATCCCGAGATGAGCGCTGCGCGTCGAACAGATCGACCACGACTACTGCGACTTGCTCACGCACGGCAGCCGCGCCGGTGGCGAACGTACGCCAACGAGCCCGTCTAGGAACATGTTGGCGGAGACGCATCCATCTCATCTTGAGCGAGCTTCCGTTGGGGTCGAGTGCACTCTGCTCCCGGAACAACCCGATCGTGGGGGGTATAAATTGACTGAGGTGATCTCTGTAGCGCTTCTCGGTCCCCTCGAGGTGCGTTGTGACGACCAGCAGCTTGTAGTGCCGTCGGGCAAGACTACGGAGCTGTTGATGCGCCTGGCCCTCGCAGCCGGCACGATGGTGCGCACTGAGCGGCTGATCGATGAAATATGGGCCGACGATGCGCTCGGGGTTGCCAAGAATACGTTGCAATCGAAGGTCTCTCAGCTTCGTCGTTCCCTCGGCGACGCGGCCTTTGTCGTCGGCGGCACCGGGGGGTACACGCTCGCTGTCGATCCGGTCTGTGTCGACGTATTGGAGGTGATGCGGCTTGCCGACGAGACGTCGAGTTTTCGGCGTGCTGGCGATGCGGCGGCGGCGCTGGAGTCGAGTGCCGCTGCCTTGGCAAAGTTCCGCGGTGAGACCATGTTCGATGGCAGCGATGCCGAATGGCTTGCTCCGCACCGTGCGGTGCTGGAGGGTTTGCGGTTGCGTTTGATCGAGGACCACCTGGGTTCGCGTATGGACCTTGGAGCCGACAGAGAAGTGGTCGACGAGCTCGAAACCCTCGTCGCAGCCCACCCGTTGCGCGAGGGCCTTTCCGCTCTGCTGATGACTGCCCTTTACCGCGATGGACGTCAGGCTGATGCTCTTGCCGCGTACACCTGGGTTCGAGCACGTCTCGCAGAGGAGCTAGGACTGGACCCCAGCCCAGAACTGCGCAAGTTGGAGCAGTTGGTTTTGCTGCAGGATCCGCTGCTCGACCCGCCGAAGCACACTCGTCCTCGAACGGACGACTATCTGGTTGAGGGAAACCTTCCGATGCTCTCCTCGTCGATCGTCGGTCGCGATCGACAGATGGTCGAAGTGGCGGAGTCGATGACTTCCCATCGGCTGGTCACGGTCGTCGGTTCGGCGGGCGTCGGCAAGACGCGCCTCGCTATCGAAGTGTGCCGCAATGCCCACTATGACGATGGCGTGTGGTTCGTTCGACTTGACAGCGCTCGGACTGCGGCCTCCGTCCGAGAAGCTGTGGCGGAGGCACTCCACGCCGGCGCGGCATCAGACCGTGCACTGACTGAGCGGCTACGTGGCACCAACACTTTGATCGTGCTCGACAACTGCGAACATGTCATCGACGCGGTCGCCGATCTGGTCGAACCACTGCTGCGTGCTGGACCGGGTGTGCGACTGCTGGCAACGAGCCAGTTGCCGATCGGAATCGCGGGCGAGGCGGTCTACGGCCTGCAACCATTGACATTTGAGGACTCGGTCGCCCTGTTCGCGCAACGTGCAGGCGAGCACGGACACTCTTTCGTGCTCGACAGCGCCTCGATTCCAGCGACGCAAAACGTGTGTCGATCTCTCGAAGGCCTTCCGTTGGCGATCGAGCTCGCTGCGGCGCGAACGAAATCTCTGACGATCGATGAGATCGCACGACGCCTCGAAGATCGCTTCACGCTGTTACGCGATCCAACCAGTCGACGTCCCGAGCGTCAACGAGCGTTGCAGGCCGCAATCGCGTGGAGCTACGAGCTGCTCTTCCCCGATGATCAGCGGGGCCTGTGGGCGCTGGCGTGTTTCGTCGACGGGGCTCCTCTGTCCGCCGTCGAGCACGTGATGAGGGCGTTGGAGATCCCAGCGGAGGTGTGCGTCGACATCGTCGATCGGCTGGTGGATCGGTCGCTGGTGAGTTGTGCGGTCGCAGCCGACGGTGCGGTTCGCTATTGGCTGCTCGACAGCGTGCGTCGTTTCGCGTTCGACCGCCTGGGCGAGAGCGAAAGTGCCCAGGTCGCGCTGTCAGCTCATGCGGCCTGGTTCGCCGCCCGTGCGGCTCTGGCTGCAGACGAGGTGCGCAGCGTCGAGCAGGCACGGCCACTCGCATTTGCGAAGATCGAGCGCGCCAACATTGACTCGGCACTGTCCTGGGCAACCGTCCACGACCCGCTGGTGTCGCTGGCGATTGCCACAAATCTCGGCTGGGTCTGGGTTGTGCTCGGTGATGGTGTCGGGGCCAGCCGGGTGAGAGCGTCGCTGACAGCGAGCGCAGCTACCGCATCGCCACTACAACGATTTGGCGGACTGCTGGCGGTGGGGTGGCTTGACGCGTCTGCCGGAAACGTTGAAGACGGCCATCGTGCAATCGCCGAAGCGACGAGTTTGCTGGAACCGGGCAAAGACAGCTTCTTGCATGCCAAAGCGCAGTGGTATCTGGCGTACGTCCTCGCTCAGCAGGGCCGTTTCGTGGAGTCGTCACGTGTCGTGGAAGCGTCGCGCGCAGTGTTCCGCGAACTCGGCTCAGAGTGGGAGGAAGCCGCCAGCTGGGTGCTTACCGCCCATAGCGCAATCGCAGCAGGAGATCCGGCCTCGGCCGGTGCCGCATGCTGGGAGGCAGCGACGCTGCTTGCTCGTGTCGGTGATCCGTGGCTGATGGTGCACGCTGAAGCCATGCTCGGTGGAGTCGCCCAAGGCGAGCACCGGTTCGCCGACGCCTGTGAACATCTTGGGCGTGCCGCCGCCCAGTCGCACCAATCCGGTTTCGCCGCCACCGAGGCGTATCACCTGGCCAACCTCGGTCGAGCCCAGCAACTGAACGGTGACTTGGATTCGGCAGCCCGAACCTTGAACCGAGCCATCGAGACCGCCCGGTCGACTGGTGACCCTCGGGTCGTCGCTCTGGCGCAGGTCAGGTTGGGCCGCGTGCTTCGTGCGCAAGGCGACGCCGCTGCCGCGCGAACAATCATCAGCACCGCACAAGACTGGTATCGCGCCTCGGGCGGGGGGGATGGCGCTCGGCTCGCCGATTGCTTGCTGGCCTCGTTGAACACAGGCTCGAACAGGGATGGCATCAGAAGGGTCGAATCAGTGCTCGCGGACGCGCGCGCTGTTGACGACGTCGAGATCGTATTGTTGTGCCTCGATACATTGGCTCGAATGCATGCTGAGCTCGGACAGACCTCACTTGCGGCGAGCCTTCTTTCCGAATCGGACGCCCTGATGGGGGCCGCCTGGCATCATGTCGTCGACGAGGACCGCATCGACGGTTGCGAAGCCAGACGGCTCATCAGCCGATAGCCCCTCGCGCGGAACCCTATTTGGGCGCCGGTACCACGAGGTCGACGCCATCGAGTGATGGTGGCAGGTGGTCGGCGTACAGCCAGGTTTGGAAGAGGTCGGTGACGTCCTGTCCGGAGAGTTCTTCGCTGAGGGCGATGAACTCCTCGGCAGTTGCGTTGCTGCCTCCATAGCGCTGCACCCATGTTCGAAGGATCTTGAAGAAGGTGTCGTCTCCGACGGCCGTGCGAAGGGCGTGGAGAGCAAGCGCACCCCGGTGGTACACGGCCGGTTCGAGGATGTCGGCTGCAGTGGCTGGGCTTCCCGGCGGGTTGTTGATCCCTGGCCCGCCCCTCTCGACGGTGTGACGGATCCAGTTGCTCACGTCGATGTTGGGGTCCTGCGATTGTGCCCACAGCAACTCTGCGTACGTGGCGAACGCTTCGTTGAGCCAGGTGTCGCGCCATGTCTCAAGCGTGACGTCGTCGCCGAACCACTGATGAGCGATCTCGTGTGCAACGGACCACGAGTTGTCTCCGGTAGCGAAGTTCGCGGCGAACACCGACAGTGACTGCGTCTCGAGGGCGAAACCGAGTTTGTCGGTGATGAGCGCACCGCCGTAGGTCGCGAAGGGAAACGGACCGAACATCTTCTCGAATGCTTCGATCATGTCGGAGGTCGGGGCAAAGAGTTGGCTCCCTTCGGCCAGCAGCGAGTCGGCGACATAGTGGCGGACCGTGACGCCTGAATCTGTGGTTCGTCCGTCCACGATGGTGAACGGGCCGATGATCACGGTGGCCAGGTAGCTGGCCATCGGCTGGGCCATGCGGAACGTGGATGTCGTTCGCCCGTCGGTCGTCGTCTGCTCAGTGAGTTCACCGTTGGCTGCGGCGGTGGTGCCCTCAGGGACGGTGAGGCCGATGGTGTATGTGGCCTTGTCGCTGGGGTGGCCGTTGACTGGGAACCAATTCGGCGAGCCGGGTTCGCCCATCACGGCGACGTGGTCGCCAAGGGTGAGCCAACCGATCTGGCCGTCGCCGCCGGCAGGTGTGCCGGCGTAGGAGATGTCGGTGGTGAAGACTTTGCCTTCCGGGAGGGGCGCGCTGGGAGTGATGCGTAGCTTTGACCCGTCACGGTTCACGGCCGCAGCTGCGCCGTTGATGTCCACGCTGGCCACGTCCATGCCGAACAAGTCCAAGCCGAAGCTGCTCAGGGTTTCGGTGGGCGTCGCGGTGATGGTTTCGTGACCGTCGAGATGTTTCGAGGCTGGGTCCCAGTTGATGGAGAGGTTGTAGTCGGCGACGTCGTAGCCGGAGTTGCCGGCCGTTGGGAACAGAGTGTCTCCGACTCCATCTGCGCCAGCCACGGGCGGCGACGGGGCAGCCGTGGTTGGCGGCGTCGTGGTGGTGGTGGTGGAGCTTGTGGTCGATGCGGGTGAAGAGACGGCGGGATTCGTTGTCGACGAAGCGTCGTCTGATGCGGTGCAACTGCTGAGCAGTGCGATCGTGCCTGCGGTCAGTGAGGCGGCGATGCGCTTGACCTTGGTGCTGTTTGAGCGGCTGATGTTCACGAGATGCCTTTCGTTGTTCTGTGAGGGTTGGGGTGAGGGGGTAGGGCTATTTCGGTGGGAGTTGTTGGGCTCGTCGAACAGCCCTTTGAACAAGGGCCGTATAAGCCGGGCTCTGGCCCAGCTCTTGATGATGTTCAGCCGACGAGTTCGAGCTCACGGTCGTCGTCGGTCCCGGTTCGACCTGACGTTTTGTCGGGCGACTGTGCCGTCGGGTGGCTCGCGACGATGGTGGTTCCTTCGATGTCGATGTTTGGCAGGATCCG